>PXYR01000146.1 GCA_003023665.1 Bacteroidota bacterium | reverse complement strand
TGCCGATCCAGCCATCTTGGAACGCATTACTGCAGCTGTGGAAGCTACGGATAGTGTAACACTGCATTTTGTAGATT
The DNA here is from genome assembly GCA_003023665.1 of Bacteroidota bacterium. Lineage (GTDB taxonomy): Bacteria > Bacteroidota > Bacteroidia > Flavobacteriales > Schleiferiaceae > UBA10364. Next base: position 4,411 of record PXYR01000146.1, on the reverse strand, counting down.
CCGGTAAAAGCGCCAACCGTACGGTATTCACCTATCTAGGTCCCGTAGACCAAGTTCTAAAAGCCACTCGAGCGCTTTTTGGTGTTGCTATCGCCCACATTGACATGCGCGAGCATAAAGGCGTACACCCTAGAATGGGCGCTGTAGATGTCTGTCCTTTCGTACTGCTTGATGATGAAACATATGCTAATGACCTGCTAGAGCGCGTGCGCACGTTCGCTAAAGACATAAGTACGAAACACGATTTGGCAATCTACGGCTACGAGAACCTCGCTAGCAGCGCTAGTCGAAAAAACCTCGCTGCGGTACGTCAAGGCGAATACGAAGGCCTAACGGAAAGATTTAATCGTGGTGACCTCCCTGACTTCGGTCCGCAAACCTATACCTCGGCAGTAGCCTTACACGGTGCTACGGCAATGAGCGTTCGACCTTTGATGGTGGCATACAATGTGAACCTTAAAGGAGGTGAGGTGCAAGACCGTCTTCAAGCGGCCAAAACCATTGCCGGGAAAATTCGCGAACGAGACGGCGGTATGCCAGGTGTCAAAGCCATAGGTTGGTATCTGCCCGACTTTGATCTCGTGCAAGTAAGCTGCAACCTCACCAAGCCCCATGAAGCCGGTGTGTGTGAGGTATACCAACAAGTTCAAGCATTGGCCAAAGAATTGGGTTTTGAGGCCCCTTCTTCGGAATTGATCGGCTGCATCCCACAAAGCCAATTCACAACGATGACCGCCCAAGAATTAGGATTTGGTCAGCTCAAGCCTTTTAAAGCTAATCGAATACTGCCTCTATAAAAGAAATTCTAAAAAAATGGCATGATTTTCCCTACCAAGGTGCCAACAACATACCTACCATCTATGAAAACTAGAATAGCAGCGTTACTATTACTCATTTCAAGTGCATTATGGTCACAAAACCGCACACTGAGCGGGTACATCACCGATATCGAGACCGGTGAGGCGCTTATAGGAGTAAATATTTGGTCACCTGAACTCAAATTAGGCACGTCATCCAATACCTACGGATTTTACTCGTTCACCTTGCCCCAAGGTGTCCAGATCATTCGTCTCACCTACTTTGGATATGAAAGCAATCAGTTTGAAATCACCTTAGATAAAAATATTGAATTTGATTTCAGGCTTAAACCTTCTAACAACATGCTTAATGAAGTAGATGTAGTTGCTTCCAAAGGTCAAAGTATTCAAGAACAGGTTCAAATGTCTAAAATGGAAGTCCCCATAAAACAGCTCAAATCATTACCAGCAATTTTAGGGGAAGTTGACATTATGAAAACTTTGCAACTTTTGCCGGGTGTGCAGAGCGGTGGAGAAGGTACATCTGGGCTGTATGTTCGAGGAGGTTCCCCAGATCAAAACCTAATTCTTTTAGATGGAGTACCGCTGTACAACGTTAATCACTTGTTTGGATTCTTTTCAGTTTTCAACGCAGACGCAATTTCCAATGTAAGTCTCACAAAAGGCGGTTTTCCAGCACGTTATGGAGGCCGACTTTCATCAGTACTTGAAATAAATATGAAGGAGGGTAATATGAATGAATTTCACGGAGATGCCACTGCTTCTATTATTTCTTCAAAATTAACCTTAGAGGGTCCTCTAATCAAAGACAAGGCTTCATTTATGATAAGCGGTAGAAGAACATACTTAGACGTTCTTGCAAGGCCTTTCATTAATTCTGCCAACAACAACAATCCAAATCAGCAAACTTCACCTAGATATTATTTCTACGATACCAATGGAAAAATCAATTATAAAATTGGTAAAAAAGACCGCGTATACTTAAGTCATTTCCAGGGTCAAGATAACTTCGGTATTAAAGATAAATATTCAGACAGCACGAGGACTGAAGAGTTTGATTTTGGTATCGATTGGATGAACAGCATTACCGCGCTTAGATGGAATCATCAATGGAGTCCAAAGTTATTCTCCAATGTGACCTTAACCCGATCGCTCTACAATTTCAATACAAGAGCCGTCTCTGAAACCTCTTTTCTGCCCAATTTTCCAGACACCACTGGACAAGAAATTGAAAATCTAGCGGCATTATATTTATCAGGAATTGAAGATTATGGAGGCCGTATAGACTTTGATTATGCACACAGCCCTTTGCATTATATCCGCTACGGAGCAGGATACACAAATCATAAGTTCACCCCTGGTGCCACTAACCTCAAATTTACAAGTACAGACTTTAATCTTGATACTTCTTTGGGTAGCCAGAGTATTTTATCTGACGAATTCTTTGCTTATGTGGAGGATGAATGGACCGTCAGCGAAAATTTCAAAGTGAATGCAGGGCTTCACTTCGCAGGATTATCCGTGCAGAATGAGACATATACGTCTCTACAACCTAGAATCGGCATGAACTACACATTACCTGGTGATATTGCCCTCAAAGCATCCTATGCAGATATGATGCAATTTGTGAATTTATTGACTAGTGAAGGTATCGGATTACCAACTGATTTATGGGTTCCCTCCACAGCAACCATTAAACCTCAAACTTCTCGTCAATATGCAGCTGGATTGGCAAAAAATTTAGGTGCATTTGAAGTAAGTATAGAGGGCTATTACAAGGACATGCAAAACCTAGTCAGTTACAAGGAAGGAGCCAATTTCCTTTTCTCTCTTAATGAAGATTGGGAAGATAAAATCACCCAAGGTAACGGACAGAGTTACGGTACAGAACTTTTTGTGCAAAAGAAAAGAGGAAAAACGACCGGTTGGATTGGCTATACTCTAGCATGGAGCTATCGCCAATTTGATGAAATCAATGACGGTCAACGCTATTTCTTTACCTATGACAGAAGACACGATTTTTCCGCAGTCCTTACGCACGAAATTTCAGAAAACATTCAATTCAGCGGAGCATGGGTTTACGGAACAGGTCGTGCGATTACTCTCCCTGAATATGAATATGTTTCTTCCTTACCTGATGGTCTAAGTTGGTGGCAGCAACAACAGGTTTTAATTCAAAGACCAACGGATAAAAATTCGTTCCGCATGAGTGCCTATCACAGATTAGATTTGAGTTTTAGTTTTCATAAAAAACGTAAAAATTATGATCGCTGGTGGATGATTAGTGCCTACAATGCTTATAACAATCTCAATCCGTTCTTTTTTGAAACAAGGACTGATGGAAACGGAAATACCACATTGCGTGAATATGGCCTCTTTCCTATCATTCCCTCAATTGCCTATCGTATAAAATTTTAAACAATGAAAAAGAGTTTTATCCCTTTACTAGTATCAATCGTTTTATTCTCATGCGATCGTTGGGAAGAAGGAATTGCACGCGATATTGTTTTACCGCCGCACAATCCTCAAATTGCAGCATCTCTATTTATTGATTCCATGGACAGTACATTGAGTGCAACTATCAGCAAAACAGGTGGATTGTTTGATACCACAAAAACTGGAGTCATTAAAGATGCTGAAGTGAAACTCTATCAAGACGGTACTCTGTTGCACCAACTAAAGGATTTTAGTGTTTACCAGACGTATGATAAGTTCCTCGGTAATCAAATTGGAATTGTAAATGGAGAATTGATTCTTGAAGTCGCACACCCCGACTTTGAAACTGTAAGTGCTGCACAAAGTTTTCCTGAGAAAGCAGTTTTTACAGCAGAAGTCGATTACGGTGGAACTACTTTTTTTGACGAGACTTCTGATGCCCTTACCATCTCATTTTCTGATATACCGGGAGAAAATCAACATTACCTCATAAACCTCCATGCGCACTACAGAAATGGAATTACAGGTCAGGACACCTCTGAGTATTTCCCGCTCTACTTGGAAACTACTAATCAAAACGCAACCCGAATTAACGAAGGTGGAATCTTATTATCAGAAGAAGGTGTAGATCGAGATTTGGCTATTCGATTTGCCACTGGAATAAATTCCATCAACTACCTTTTTCAGTTGGAATATAGAATAACCGTAAGCACCTTGAGTGACGAGTTGTACAAATTCTACCAAAGCTATAGTGCTTTTCAAAATGCTCAAGGCAATCCGTTTGCAGAACCTGTCATTCTATACAGTAATATGAACAATGATATAGGCTGCTTTGGTGTAAGCACTACAATTAGAAAGTGGGAAGGATAAAAAGCTATTATTGATTCAAAAAACGACGGCTCACAGTTTTTTACTTTCTCATGGCTATTAATACTCCATTAAAACTGAACCCCAGGTAAATCCAGCTCCAAAGGCAGCAAGACAAACTATATCTCCTCGTTTCACAGTTCCAGTCTGCACCGCTTCTGAAAGTGCAATGGCAATAGAGGCACCTGTTGTATTACCGTATTTCTGAATATTATTAAACACTTGGTCATCCCTCAGACCCATTCGCTTTTGAATAAATTGAGCTATCCTCAAATTTGCTTGGTGAGGTA
>PXYR01000145.1 GCA_003023665.1 Bacteroidota bacterium | reverse complement strand
AAGAAGTCTCCAAAGCTTAACTCCAGCATGTATATGCCAACCCCATGTGAAGTTGGCTTCTTCAGTCGGGGTCCACAGGTCGCTCGCATTGGAAAGCGGTATAGAGGGTGTTGCGCCCAATCCTGCAAAGGCTGGACCTAATTTGGCTCCTGCACTTATTGGGAAATCAATTCGCTCAATAGTAGATTCTACATTGAAAGCATCTCCACCTGTTGCCTGAATTGTTTCTTTAAACTGGGTGTAAAGCGCTTCACCGTGTACATATACGGGGATTAATGGAAGGCTAACCCTTGCAATCAAACCAGCATTAAATCCGTCACTATAAACGGTTTGAATATTATCAATATTGAAAGTTTGATTGTTAACGATGTCATTAATATCATTTAGACTTAAACCCTCTTGTGGATAGTTAGTCCCTCCTTTAACGCCAAACTTGATGATTTTCAATTGTGCGAATGCAGATGTGGAAATAAGCAGGGTGGTAACTATTGCTGTGACTTTAATTGCTCTTAACATGATTCTTTCGATTAGCGGTTTAAAATTACGAATTCAATACTATTCTCACAGAGCCGAGACTAGATACTTCTCTATGTTGTTCTTTATGCGGAATTCCGCATTTTTAGTGGAAGCGGGTTGAAATACATTTCCTGTAATCTTTTCAAATAATTCACAATAACGACTGGATACGAGCTGAACAAATTCATCTGTCATAACGGGTACCTTTTGGTTCTCTTTTCCTTGAAAGCCATTTTCCATTAGCCATTCTCTAACAAATTCTTTGCTCAGTTGCAATTGAGCTGCTCCACTTTTCTGTCTTTGGGCATAACCTTGACTATAAAAATAACGCGAGCTATCAGGCGTATGTATTTCATCAATGAGGACAATGGTCCCATTGGAAAGTTTCCCAAATTCATATTTGGTGTCCACTAAGATTAGGCCGCGTTCTGCTGCCATTTCAGTTCCTCTTTTAAACAATTCTCGAGTGTAGGATTCCAGCTGTGTGTAATCGGATTCACTTACAATTCCTTGATTAATGATTTCTTCTCTTGATATGTCCTCATCATGATCTCCGTGGGATGCTTTGGTTGCAGGGGTGATGATAGGTTCTTCAAAAGCATCATTTTCTTTCATTCCTTCAGGAAGAGCTACTCCACACAGTTCGCGAACCCCGCTGTTATAGGTTCGCGCAGCATGACCGGCTAAGTATCCGCGAATAACCATTTCTACTTTAAACGGCTCGGCTTTGTGACCTACAGTTACTTGCGGGTCGGGAGTAGCTATACGCCAATTAGGAACTATATCCTCTGTAGCCTTTAAGAAGTGCTCCGCAATTTGGTTAAGTACTTGACCTTTCCCTGGTATGGGTCTAGGCAGAACTACGTCAAATGCTGAAATTCTGTTGGATGCCACCATAACTAATAGATCTTCACCTATAGTGTATACGTCCCTAACTTTTCCACGATAAAAATTCGTTTGTCCTGTAAACTGGTATGTTGGCTCTTGATTCATTGTCAATCTTTCCGGTCGTATGCAGTTATTATTTTCTTAACCAAGGGATGTCTTATGACGTCTCGTCCATCTAATTCAACAAAGCCGATTCCCTTGATTCCTTTTAAAGTGGTAATGGCCTCTTTAAGACCACTTTTTTGATGTTTTGGCAAGTCTATCTGGGAAGTATCGCCGGTAATTATAAAGCGTGCGTTTTCACCCATTCGAGTTAAGAACATTTTCATTTGAGCAGTCGTTGTATTCTGACTCTCATCTAAAATCACATAGGCATCATCTAATGTGCGCCCTCTCATAAAAGCGAGTGGGGCAATTTCTATGGTACGATTCTCCAAATAAAATTCTAATTTCTCTTTGGGAATCATATCACGTAAAGCATCATATAAAGGCTGCAAATACGGATCCAATTTTTCTTTCAAGTCACCGGGTAAAAAGCCCAGGTTTTCACCTGCTTCAACAGCTGGCCGCGTCATAATGATTCTTCGGACTTCACGGTTTTTAAGAGCGCTCACTGCTAAAGCTACGGCAGTATATGTCTTTCCGGTACCTGCTGGCCCAACAGCAAAAACTAAGTCATTAGTCATAGCTGTCTCCACCAGTTTGTGTTGGTTCGTAGTTTTGGCTTTGATAATACGACCTTGTGGACCGTGCAAAATGACTTCATCTTTAAGCATGGTATGCCTCGTTCGGGCAGTGTCCCTTGCCTGAATCAATTCTTCCAAAGCCCGTTCATCGAGTCGCTTGTTCTTTCTAACGTATGCAACGATTGCTTCGAGCTTATCCTCAAATTCTTCAATACTTTCTTGTGGTCCGCTGACCTTCATCTCGTGGCCACGGGCTACAATTTTTAGTGCCGGAAAATAAGCGCCAATCTGCTTGAGATAGACATTGCTTGGTCCGTAGAGCTGCGCTGGATCCGCACCTGTGAGTTCAAAAACCTTTTGTGTCAATTACTGCTGTGTTGAGTACTGTTTTAGAAGGCGGAATTGCCTTACTTTTGACAAAGTAACTACATTTTCATTAATACACCACGTGGTCACGGCGCTTCTATGGGATTAATCACTTTATTATCAGATTATGGCCTTCGCGATAATACCGTTGCTCGACTAAAAGTTCGCGTACTACGACGTATTGAAAACATAGAAATCGTAGATATTAGTCACCTTGTAGAACCACATAATATACTGGAAGCAGCCCATATTCTTCGCGGGGTTTACAGAGACTTTCCCAAAGGAACCATCCATTTGGTAATGGTCGGGACATCGCCTCAAGAAGGTTGTGAATACATTTGTTTAAAATCGAATGGACAGTATTTTTTGGGTACGAACAACGGATTACTCACAAGTGTTTTAAGGGAAGAGAAATTTACTGGTGCGCGCTCATTGGATATACGCGGAATTAATCCTGATGACGAAAAAGAGATTCTTGCTGCTGCTGCTGCTCATCTCAGTGACGGTGGAAAAATGGACGTATTGGGACCGGCGTTATCATCAGTGAAACGCCTCAAGGAGCAGGTTCCTGGGGTGAATGAGCATGCAATAAGTGGAAACGTGGTTTATGTAGATAGGTTCGGTACTTGTATGACCAACATTAGCAAAGCCATGTTTACCAATCATGTTGGAGTTCGTAAGTTTTCAGTGGAGTTGTCTAGAGGAAGAAGCATGAAAAAGATTTATGACCGTATTGCCGACGTGCCGCAAGGAAAATTAGCAGCACTCTGGAATGAAGAAGGCATGCTTGCTATAGCTATTGGGAAGAGTGGAGGAGAACATATTAGAGGTAGTGATGAATTACTAGGAATGAAAGTCCACGACTGGGTTAGAATTGACATGGTATGATTCAGCGTATTGTCAAATTAGCCATAGACCCTAATCAACCCACGGGAGATGTTTTTCGAAAGATTTTTTCGGAAAGTAAAGCGCTTATTGCTCAGCAGCCCGGTTGCCATGGTGTACATTTACTGGAAAGTAAAAATCACTTTTTTACCCTGAGCTATTGGGATTCGGAGGCCGACTTAAACGATTATCGAGCAAGTCCTTTGTTTCAATCGGTTTGGCCAAAGACCAAGGCATTATTTTATGATAAACCGGAGGCATGGACATGCCAAACTGTAGATAATTACAAAGCATGATTGCACAATTAAGAAAGGAATTACAACTCTATTTCTCTGGCATTTTAGGCTATTTGATCATTGGTGTTTATTTGCTTATCAACGGTCTATTGCTCTGGGTATTTAATGGGCCTTTTAATTTGCTTGAGGGTGGTTATGCTTCGCTGAATAATTATTTTGGTTTGGCACCATGGGTGTTTTTATTCCTTATACCCGCAGTGAGTATGCGCGTGTTCAGCGATGAGATTAAAACGGGAATGATGGAACTTTTAGCGGTGCGTCCAATTTCCGCTGCTCAGCTTGTGGTCGCAAAATACCTTGGTGCCCTTATTGTTGTTATTTTAAGTATACTACCAACGTGTATTTACCTTTGGAGTATCAGTGCCTTAGGATCACCAGTAGGAAATTTAGACTGGGGTGCAGCATTTGGATCCTTCATAGGTTTAGTTGCTCTAGGAGCCGCGTATACAGCAGTGGCATTGTTCGCAAGTGCATCTACCTCCAATAATGTGGTAGCCTTTGTGATTGGAGTGGCATTGAACGCGGGTATGTATCTGGGTTTCGAAGCATTGGCTGATATCTATAAGTTTAGTGGATGGGAGTTGACTGTTCGCCAATTTGGTTTCAATGAACACTATACTTCAGTTTCAAGAGGTGTCCTTGACGGCCGCGACTTAGGCTACTTTATAGGCGTTGTATTACTGTTTTTGAGTTTGACTTTAATCGTCCTTGGAAAAAGGTATTTACAGACAAAGCTGACTTTGAAAATAGCCTATGTTTCAAGTGCTGTCCTCATCCTTATACTTTCACAAAGCCTTCGCTTTAGATTTGACTTGACAGAGGAGGGGCGTTATTCTTTAAGCCAAGGAACGG
>PXYR01000144.1 GCA_003023665.1 Bacteroidota bacterium | reverse complement strand
GGTTAGGGCAATTAAGTTTGGATCTTCCATAGAACTCTGTGGGGGAATTCACGTCCCGGCTACAGGCTCTATTGGCTTGTTTAAATTTATTTCTGAAGGAGCAGTAGCCGCTGGGGTGCGTCGTGTAGAGGCGGTAACCGGGAAAGCAGCGCTTGCCCATGTGAATACTGAGCTCCACAAGCTTCGTAAAGCGGCAGAAGTACTAAAGAATCCACAAGACTTTGCAGCAGCAGTTCAGCTATTAAAGGATAGAGAGGGTGCTGTCCAGAAAGAAATCGAGTTACTCCGAAAAGAAAAAGCATTGAATGTAGTTCGCGACTTGGAAAGTGGTGCCTTTGAGCACAAAGGCAGTCGTGCAATAGTAGCTAGAACAACCTTAAATCCGGCAAGTACAAAAGATGTAGTATTTAAACTAAAATCTGCATCAAACACCCTTGTAATTATTGGAAATGTTTCAGAAGGAAAAGTAACCATTAGCATTGGGGTAAGTGATGATCTGGTCGCCAAAGGATGGCATGCAGGTAATGCTGTTAAAGCTCTTGCAAAACATATCCAAGGAGGAGGAGGGGGACAACCTGCATTTGCTACTGCTGGCGGGAAAAACCCAGAAGGAATAGATAAAGTATTGGCCGATTGGCCGAACCATTTTGTATGATGAATAAGTTGATAATCATTTTAGCGCTTGGACTAAGCGGATTTGCCTACGGTCAGACGGAGGACACCATTGAATATTTTACAGATAGCGATATAAGCGATACGCGTTTTTCAATCGCCGGTATATATGCACCATCATTCTCGTCTCGTAGATTAGCGCTGTATGAGCCACAGACTGATGGCAATGAGATTTATGCGCTTACCAATGAGGATGCCAAAGGGGTTTATGGTCAGCGTTACGGAATCATAACTTATTATGAGTTGCGAGACATCTTCCATTTAGGTATTGGGTTTATTACCGATCAAAGTGGATACGTAACGAATGGCTTTGAGGTGTTCAATCAAAACGCAGCTGTGCAACCAAGCTCAATAGGTTCATATGCTGCTAGAACAGATATTCAGGCCATAACCGTTCCCATTCAAATGATATTTCATACGCAGATGACAGATTCTTGGGCATTACAGGTCATTCCATCCTATGACTTAACTTTTTATCAGAAGATTGATCGTAATTGGATAGGGGAAGATGCACCAATTCAAGGAGTTGACTTTCAAAATGATGATGTTTTAGGCGCATTGGGAACCATGTATCAACGCGGATCAACGATCAAATATCATAAAGGGTTTAACGGTACAATTGGTTTTGCGCTTGGTAATGAATTTACTATCGCGAACAATTTGGTGTGTACTGTAAGAGGAGAATTTCGTTTGTCTGCATTGCCAATTAACAAGGCAGATATTGGTCTTAGTGAAGTTCCATACAGCGTGGGCGGGGCATTTGGATTCCGCTATTATCTTTAGAAAAACAGGCACAAAAAAAGCCCAGGTTTTCACCCGGGCTTCTTGTATAAATTATTATTTCCTAGTCATTAGCAGAAGAATCTGAAACTACTTCTTCAGGAGCAGTTTCGGATGCCGGGTTTTCTCTACTTTCATTGAGCATTGTTACCATGCGCTCAGTGATATCAAAATCTGTATTTGCATAAATGATTTGACCACCTTCTTCGTAAAGAAGAATGAAATCAAGATTTAATTCATCTTTTAATACAACAATCGCCTTGTCCATGTCTTTCCGCATCATTTTGGTAAGGTCTTGTTGCTTTTTCACCAGCTGCGCCTGTGCGGCTTGTTCCACCTGCATGTATTGTTGTTGAACCCGCATTAAATCTGCTTCATTCGCCTCTCGTTGGCGTTGGTTCATCTTAGGTGCCTCTTGTTGGTAGAGTTCAATATTTTCCTGCAACGATTGCTGACGGCGTTGAAGGTCCTCTATTATTTCCTGCTCCTCTGCAATTAACTCCAAGGCCAACTCCTCAAAATACTTGTATTGACTTTGTAATGAATCAATTCTAATGTAGGCTAAGCGAATTCCACTTTCTGTGTTTTCTACCGCGGTTTGCTGTTTGCAACTTGCCAAAAGTGCTAGGCCAATTAAGGCAATGGCTATTTTTTTCATGTTAGTAATCCAAGTTATTTAAAGTGTTTTCATTGACAAGACGTGGAACGGTAACCTTCAAATTTGGGGTGCGCTCCATTTCTCGTTGAATAGCGAATATAGCCTCTTTATTTCTTGCCCAAGACCTTCTAGCGATTCCATTATTTACATCATATAAGAGCATTTTCTCTAATTTCTGCTCCGCATCAGAACTTCCGTCTAAGAGCATTCCAAACCCGCCGTTGATGACTTCGCCCCAGCCCACGCCACCGCCATTGTGAATACTCACCCAAGTAGCACCTCTAAAACTGTCGCCAATGACGTTTTGAATGGCCATATCTGCGGTAAAGCTTGAGCCGTCATATATGTTGGATGTTTCACGGTAAGGGCTGTCGGTGCCGCTTACATCATGATGGTCGCGCCCTAATATTACTGGACCAATAATTCCTTTGGCAATCGCTTGATTGAATGCCCGAGCAATTTCAATGCGGCCCTCACTATCTGCATATAATATTCGTGCTTGAGACCCTACAACCAATTCATTCTCCTTGGCTCCTTTGATCCAACGAATATTATCATCCATCTGTTGCTGAATCTCTTCCGGTGCATTTTTTTTCAAATCTTCCAAGACTTTTTCAGCGATCGCATCTGTCGTATCTAAATCTTTTGGATTCCCGCTCGCACAAACCCATCTGAATGGGCCAAATCCATAGTCAAAGCACATTGGCCCCATGATGTCTTGAACATAGGATGGATAGCGGAAGTGCTCACCGTCTTCATCCATGATTTCCGCGCCAGCACGCGAACTTTCAAGTAAAAATGCATTCCCGTAATCAAAGAAATACATCCCATTTTCAACTAAGGCGTTTACTGCCTTCACATGCCGTTTCAAAGTCTCCTGTATACGCGTTTTAAACGCTTCTGGATCATTAGCCATCATGTCATTAGCTTCCGCATAACTCAGCCCTTGAGGATAATAACCGCCTGCCCAAGGATTGTGCAGAGACGTTTGATCAGAGCCCAAGTCCACATGTATGTTACGCTCTACCATACGCTCCCACAAATCCACAATGTTCCCTATATAGGCAATACTCCTTGCTCGTTTTTCCGCTTGGAATTTAAGGGCAAGGTCAATGGCTTCATCGGCTTTGGTGGTTATTTCATCCACCCATCCTTGTTCATGACGTTTGTAAGCAGCTTTTGGATTAATTTCTGCCGTAATACTTACTACTCCGGCAATATTTCCTGCTTTTGGCTGAGCGCCAGACATACCTCCTAAACCCGCTGTGACGAACAATTTACCTTCTGGACTTCCTTTAGATTTTATCCTTGCTGCATTCAATACAGTAATGGTAGTTCCATGAACGATTCCTTGAGGGCCAATGTACATGTAAGAACCTGCTGTCATTTGACCGTATTGAGTGACCCCGAGAGCGTTAAATTTTTCCCAATCGTCCGGTTTACTATAATTTGGAATCATCATTCCATTAGTAACCACGACACGCGGAGCGTCTTTAGTGGAAGGGAATAAACCCATGGGATGACCGCTGTACATGTGTAGAGTTTGCTCTTCAGTCATCTCACTGAGGTACTTCATGGTCAGAAGGTACTGCGCCCAATTCTGGAATACTGCGCCGTTCCCACCATAGGTGATAAGTTCTTCAGGGTGTTGCGCTACGGCAACATCTAGATTGTTCTGAATCATCAGCATGATGGCAGCTGCTTGTTTTGTCCTTGCTGGATAGTCTTCAATACTGCGTGCATACATATCGTAAGAAGGCTTGAACCTATACATGTAGATACGTCCGTATTCTTTCAGTTCGCTCAAAAACTCAGGCGCTAGTTCATGATGCCATTCCTGCGGAAAATAACGAAGCGCATTTTCCAACGCCAATCGCTTTTCATTCGCCGTCAAAATGTCCTTGCGCTTTGGCGCTCGATTTACTTCTTTACTTACGATCCTCTTCGGCGGTAATAGTGCAGGAATACCTGCGACAATCTCTTCTTGAAAAGTGGTCATGTTATTTTTTTATTTACTCTGTGAGTTCCTTTGTCGTAACCATAAGGGCAATGTTTACATCCACTTTGACAGCAATGTCCACGCTTAAGATGGTACTTTTCAGTAAACACGATATACCCCTCTTCGGTTTTATAAAAATCCTCCGGGTCCAACTCCTTTTTAAACATCGTCTTTACAGCATTTGGGTAGTACCAAAGTTACATCACCGTACCTTTGTAATAATGGATTCGAATCAATTTCCTTCTAACCTGCCCTCACCACTCCAAAAACTTCCAATAGAAGGCATGGATTTATGGATGAAACGCGATGATTTAATTCACCCCATCATTTCAGGAAATAAATGGCGTAAACTCAAAGGTTTCTTTAGGGAAATAGACCGTTCCAAAACCATCATTACCTTTGGTGGTGCATACAGCAATCACCT
>PXYR01000028.1 GCA_003023665.1 Bacteroidota bacterium | reverse complement strand
TATTGATTGGAATCGTAACCTTTGATTGAAGAGTTTACATTTCCTGAACCTTGAGGCGTTTGAGGATAAGTGTTTCCTGTAGCGTTGTTTCCTATATCTGTGGTCAAGCCGTCACCATTCATTGCAGAATTTACACCTGTATTATTTCCGCCGTTTACTCCAGATCCTTGACTATTAGCTGCCGCATCCGCTGCTGCTTGTGCTGCTGCTTCACTGAGCTCGCCTTTCATTGCCTCTTTTTCCGCATCAAACAACGACTTCTGCTGTTCAGTAATTTCATCTTTGAACTCATCCAATCGATCATTCAATAAGTCCTCTAAATCACCTGACTGACGCCTTTGACGATCTTTCAATTTCTTGATCTCATTCTCTAGTCGTTTGTCCTTCTTACTTTCTCCAAAAGTGTAACGAAGCATAAACTCATGCGAATTTCCTAATGCAAATCCATAGGTATTCAATGAAAAATCGTAGGCATAACCAAGACTGATGTTTTCGGTCACGTGAACACCGGCATTACTCGTTACCGCATAAGATGAACGGTATGCTGCACCCACGTAGAAGTATTCTTTGTGATTAAACATCAAACCCGCATCTACCTGCGGAATGGTAACTTCATTTGCACGAACCGTGACAAAAGGACTCAAGGTCATGAGACCTTTCTGCATTTGCACATTGTATTGTGTATTGACCACATAATGGCGCATGTAATGGTATTGATAAGGACTATTGAAATTATCTCCAAAATCCACCTTAGGTGCCAATAGATTTGGAACTGCCGCACCTATGTTAAAATCCCCAAACTGAAGATTAAAACCAAAATTCAAATCAAATTTCGCGCTGCTCAATTGCGAGTACAACACAGGATCTAATTCGTCGGGTACACGAATACCAGAAGAATTGATACTGTTATTGACATAACCTGCTCCAAGGCCCAAGCTCAGGGAATTTTCGTCTGTGAATTTTACATGCCATGCGTAAGATCCATAAAAACCTGATCTACTGACTATATCCGTAGCATCATTAAAGGCATAACCGCTGTAGCCGAACTTTAAGTCGTCACGATTACCGTTGAATGCCATGAATTGCGTTTCCGGTGCACCTTGAATATTGGTCCATTGCCTGCGATTCAATACGGATATTTCTGTCTTGCCTTCTATCCCGCTAAATGCAGGGTTAAATAAATAAGACGTGTTTAAATAGCTTGATATTAGTGGTAATTGCTGTGCATTTACATTCACAATTCCAACCAAAAATGCTGCGAGTACTATGAATTGCTTTCTCATGATTAGAAATTGTTTAAAATGGTTACTGCCGCCTTAACCCTTATTTTATTGTCATGGGTCAACACGTAATAATAAGTTCCATCACCCAGCTGCGAGCCACCGTCAGTGGTTCCGCCCCAAGAATTGTTGTACACTTCCCGATTGTATACGGGGGTTCCCCAGCGGGTATATACCGTAAATTCACAATCGTCACCGTCCGTAACTCCGCTCAAATCAAGAACATCATTTTTACCGTCCCCGTTTGGCGTGATTACATTCTGTAGGTTTCCATAAATACCTGCATTAATCACGTTGGTATCTTGTTCAGAAACAAAAACCTGAACACTGGCTGTGTCCGTACAACCGTTGATATCCTCTACCTGTATAAAGTACGTGATGGTATCCGTAGATGGAATGGCTAAAGTAGATTCCCCCAATTGGTTACTATAATAAGAAGGCGCATCTGCATACCAATAATAACTTGTCCCTCCTGAAGAACTCAAAGTGGTAGTCTCCCCTGGGCTAATTACTTGAGGAGAAGCAGAAGCTGTGGCAACTACTGTATAGTTGTAGATATCAAAGGTATCTACTGTTCTACACTGATTTACCCCAAACGCCTCAACAATGTATTGACCTGGTACACTGATAAAATTCTGTTTTCCAACAAAAATCCCACCATTCCAGGCAAAGTTTAACGCATTACTCTGGAGAGAAACCAAAACGCTGTCATAAACACAAATCCCTAAAGAATCATTCGGAAGAATTGAAATGGTTGGGAAAGGAACAAAGTTTACCGTGGTCTCATTGGTAGTGTATTCACAAGTTTCGTTAACAATTCTCAAACGATAATCAGCAGTATCTGCGACAATGGATGTATCAATGGTCAGCCAAGGAAGGGTGTCATTAAGAAGGTTCAGCCAATTTGCGCTACCAGAGGGATATGCAATTTGCCATTGATATTCCCACGTATCGTTGAGGACCGTATCAGTGGCCGTCAACAATGTTGAATCTGTTAAACATAACGTAGTACTAGGTAATGCCTGGCCTGGCCAAGCTAGGTTGACCACATCTGATTTTGGGACTGTATCAACAAATACCCAGAATGCATTTGAAGTATCAACACAACCACCGGGTACTGAAGTTACTTCAAGAAACCATTGGCTCTCGCTATTCACATCCACCATGGACGTTGTATCTCCTGTGTAATACCAAACGGTATCTCCAAATAAATCTAAACTATCTGCCTTTAACCATCTGTATTCATAGTTCAAAATTCCCGGCGAAGGGAAAGCAAAATGTTCAAAGGTTGCTACTGTTCCTTCACACATTTGAATGGAGTCGTTTCCAATAAAGCTGATACCCGCTCCGTTATTTGCAAAGAACTCTGCTGGAGGGGAATATGAATTCACTATAGTATCGTTAGATTCTGCATCACAAAGATTTGAACTAACCTCAACAGCGTAAGTACCGGATATCACCACCTCCAACGTATCATTGGTTTCACCCGCTAAACTTGCGCCGCCACTGAGCCATTGATACGAATAGCTCTGACCAGGAGGCGCTTGATTTGCAACGAGTAATGCGGTATCTCCTTCACAGAAAGTCAGTGATCCCGCCTTGTCAAACCAATTGAATGCCGTAAATCCAGTTGTTGGATTTGCTCCAATGATTACATTTTCAATGGTGTCCGAAATGACTACTGGATTTGATGAAATTAAACGGAACTTATAAACCCCTTGAGTGATGTTTTCCGGTATTAAGACATCTATTTCATTCCCTGTACTTACTCCAAAAGCAACGAGTGGATTCATAGAAACAATATTTCCTGTGAAATTCCCATTGTTATCACTTATTTCTACCGAAAATAAATTTCCAATATTGTAAGGTGAGGTAATGTCGAAAGCCATCACTAAAGTGTCTTCTTGACACGCCTGTAGGCTTATAGTTGGTGTGGTCGTGCTTTGACCAAAAGCGGTTAGACTTCCCAACAAAAAAATCAATGAGATTAAATGTTTTCTCATGTAGAATAGTTTTGGGTTTTGTAATAAAGCGTTACACTTGCTTAACAGAACTAATTTCGCACTTGTTTAACAATAACCATGCAACTTTCACTCATTGAAAGAGGTTTTCTATCAACAAAAACTATCAGATGAAGTCGATTCCACTCAAAAGGTTGTTAAATGAACTTCTTGAATTCGATCATTTAGAAGGAACTGAACTGCAACAAAATCTGGTTAGCTGGCTGGATAAAAATGTTAGCTACTATAATTGGACAGGGTTTTATTTCATGAATGAAGAAAAGCAGCAACTTGAAATAGGCCCCTATGTTGGTGCATTCACAGACCATAGTATTATTCCATATGGAAAAGGAATATGTGGTCAAGTTGCCTTGAGCGGGAAAACCTTTGAAGTACCGGATGTAAATGCCCAGGATAATTATTTAGCCTGCAGTTTGGCAACAAAAAGTGAAATTGTTGTTCCCATATACGCAAACGATAAACTCATTGGACAGATTGATATTGATTCACATCAACTAGACCCTTTTACAACAGAAGACCATGAGTTATTAGAAAGAGTGGCTGAATTTGTCGCAAATAGACTCTAGACTTGCATTCTTATTGCCTCAACGGGATCTAATCTTGAGGCCATCCAAGCTGGGATAAACCCTGATATGAGTCCAATAGCCCCACTCAGCACAAGACCTACCACGATGTTTTTGGTACTTAAAAAAATATCAAATTCAAATATCCTAGCGGCGGCAAATGCTCCCACGTATACAAGGAGTAGACCTGCTGCACCTCCTATGAGACAGAGCACAATACTTTCTGTTAAAAATTGAATCAACACCGTAAAGTTTTTGGCGCCTAGAGCCTTTTGAATACCAATTTCATTTGTGCGCTCTCTCACGCTAACGAACATAATGTTAGCAATACCAAAGCCCCCCACTAGAATGGAAAAGCCACCAATGACAGTTCCAACAAGACCAAGTACACCAAATAGTCCATCAAGCTGGTTAGAAATTAATGAGGGATCATTTAAGGCAAAATTATCATCTGCACCAGGACGCAGTCGTCTGATGGAACGCATGATTCCAGTGAGCTCGTCCTTCAATTGAGCCAAACTAATCCCCTCCTTGGCACTCACCATAATTAAATTTCCATCATTGCGATCTGTATTGACTACCGTTCTTACAAACTTGAATGGAACCAATACCATATTGTCATAACTCTGGCCTACTAAACTTTCACCTACTTTTTCAAAAACACCAATGACAATAAGTTTTTGACCTCGTATAGAAATCTGTTGGCCAATTGGATTTTCGCCGGTGGTGAATAGTCCATCTTTCAGATTCGCGCCAATTATACAGTAAGGTTTTCCTCCATTCATTTCATTCTCGGTGAAATAACGACCCGATTCCAATTCAAAATCCCAAATCTGATTGTATTCATAGGTAATGCCTAAGACTTCTACACCTCCCGCATCCATACCGTTTCTCTTTGCAGTGGCTCCGCCCAAAGAAGTTCCAAAAGCTATATTTTCCGCTAATTGGCTTCGTTTCCTTAAAAGATTGCTTTCCTTACTCAAGGGCACTGGCCTGTTGAGATACTTCCACCAAGCGTATTCACCCCCGCCACCCCAAGGCCATTTTTGGACATAGACAACGTTATCACCTAACTGACTAACACTATCTCTTATATTTTTTTCGAGCGAATCAACTATAGAATAAACCAAGATGATTGCAAAGATTCCAATGGTAATACCCAGAAGAGAAAGGAATGTTCTCAACTTATTCACTGTCAACGATATAACAGCAAATAATAAACTTTCTTTAATAAGACGAAGAAGAACAATCACTAGGTAGTAGGTTTCTATCAAAATTACTCAGAAAAGCACATAAAAAGGCATCATTTATACTACTTTTGAACTTTCTCATTCTACACACTACATCAAATCAGGATATGCGCATCAAAAACGCCCTTATTTCGGTTTATCATAAGGAGGGTCTTGGCCCTATTGTGGACAGCTTAAGTGCAAATAACACTACAATTTATTCAACGGGTGGCACACAGGCATTCATTGAAGAACGAGGTATCAAAGTAGAACGCGTAGAAGACCTTACATCTTATCCGTCAATTTTGGGCGGTCGCGTAAAAACACTTCACCCAAAGGTATTTGGTGGAATTCTTGCGAGAAGAGATAACGAAGGCGATCAATCACAAATGAAGGACTTTGAAATCCCGTATTTTGACTTAGTCATTGTTGACTTGTACCCTTTTGAGGAAACGGTAGCGTCAGGGGCGGTTGAAGAGGAAATAATAGAAAAGATTGATATTGGCGGTATCTCATTGATACGTGCTGCAGCCAAAAATTTCAAGGATTGTTGGATAATTTCAAATAGAAATCAATACGATGACGCTCTTGAAGTTTTGAAAAGTACAGAAGGGCCAACACTAGACATTCGCAGAAGGTATGCTTTGGAAGCATTTGATGAAAGCAGCAATTATGATACTGCGATTTATAGATACTTCGCAGGTGATCGAATTGACCTGAAACTCAGCGGCAGAAAAAAGAGCACATTACGTTATGGAGAAAATCCGCATCAAGAGGCGGCATTCTTTGGCAATTTAGATGACGCACTGGAACAAATTCATGGAAAGCCATTGAGCTACAACAACCTTCTTGACATTGATGCCACAGTCAATCTAATTAGAGAATTTGAGGATACTACAGTTGCAATCATCAAGCATAATAATGCTTGTGGCCTAGCTACTAGAGACACATTAGCTCAGGCATGGGATGACGCTCTTGCCGCTGATCCCGTGAGCGCTTTTGGCGGCGTGATTGCAGTGAATAGAGCAGTAGATAAGGAAACCGCAGAGAAGATGAATTCTCTTTTCTTTGAAGTTTTGATGGCACCGGAATTCGAAAAGGACGCGCTAGAGATTTTGAAGAGCAAAAAGAATCGAGTGCTTCTCATTTTAAAAGATTTCCATATTCCGTCCTACAACGTGCGCACCGCACTCAACGGCGTATTAGTTCAGGCACGAGATGCTGATACAGACAGTGAACATAATATGAATACGGTTACTGATGTGGCTCCAAATCAAGAGCAAATAAATGATTTACTCTTCGCTGCAAAAATCTGTAAGCATACAAAGTCAAACACAATTGTATTGGCGAAGTCGGGGCAACTTTTAGCTTCTGGAACAGGACAAACCTCCAGAGTAGATGCGCTGAATCAAGCCATAGACAAGGCAAACCGTTTTGGATTTGATTTAAATGGAGCCGCAATGGCTTCAGACGCATTCTTCCCATTTCCTGATTGTGTGGAGATTGCGCACAAGGCTGGAATTACTTGCGTGATTCAACCTGGAGGGTCAATTCGTGATAAGGAAAGTATCGCGTATTGTGATGATAATAAAATAGCAATGGTGACTACAGGAATTCGTCACTTCAAACACTAATTTTTCTTACCTTGAGAGCATGGGTTGGTTAAGTTTCATGACAGAAGATATAGCGATTGACTTGGGTACGGC
The DNA here is from genome assembly GCA_003023665.1 of Bacteroidota bacterium. Classification (GTDB taxonomy): domain Bacteria; phylum Bacteroidota; class Bacteroidia; order Flavobacteriales; family Schleiferiaceae; genus UBA10364. The sequence goes on along the minus strand of PXYR01000028.1, from coordinate 10,789 downwards.
CAATACGCTAATCACATATCAAGACAAAGTGGTGATTGACTCACCATCTATTGTCGCAATGGACAGAAGAACAGGGCAAATTATTGCCGTGGGTAAGGAAGCGCGTCAAATGCATGGGAAGACGCACGAAAACATCAAAACAATCCGTCCATTAAAGGATGGAGTAATTGCTGATTTCGAAGCATCAGAATACATGATTCGAGAACTAATCAAGAATATCCCTTCCTTCAAGAAAAGACTTTTTCCACCGAGCCTTAGAATGGTCATCTGTATTCCTTCAGGCATTACTGAAGTTGAAAAACGTGCCGTTAGAGACTCAGCAGAACACGCCAACGCAAAAGAAGTGTACTTAATTCACGAACCAATGGCTGCTGCTGTGGGTATTGGAGTAAATATTCTTGAGCCAAAGGGCAACATGATTATAGACATAGGTGGTGGAACCACGGAAATTGCCGTCCTTGCTATGGGAGGAATTGTATGTGACAAATCAATCAAAGTTGCAGGGGATGTCTTCACCAATGATATTGCCAATTATATGCGCACTCAGCACAATCTGTTTGTAGGAGAAAGAACAGCTGAAAACATAAAGATTTCTGTTGGCGCCGCTATGGAAGAATTAGACGACGCTCCTGAACCTTTCCAAGTACAAGGACGAGATCTTTTAACCGGTAAGCCAAAACAAGTGAGCGTCACCCATGGAGAAGTAAGCCGCGCACTCGAAAAAAGTATTACTCGCATTGAAGACGCTATTATGGAGGCATTAAGCAATACACCTCCAGAATTAGCTGCTGATATTTTCAATAGCGGAATCTATCTAGCAGGTGGAGGATCTATGTTACGCGGATTAGATAAACGAATCTCATTGAAAACAGACCTACCGGTATATGTTGCTGAAGATCCTTTGAGAGCAGTTGTCCGAGGAACAGGTGTGGTTTTAAAAAACATTGAACATTTCAAAACAGTTCTAGAGAACTAACAGTACCCTATGCAGCAACTGGTACTCTTTTTAACGAGGTATCGCAATAATCTGTTGCTCTTGGCTCTGCTATTGCTCGCAGTAGTTCGCCATTCTCTAAAAAATCAGGTTTCCGAACATTGGCTCAATTCATTTGGAACACAAACCAGTGCAAAATTTTCAAAACTAACGAACCATTGGAAGTCCTATTGGAAGCTTGATGAAATCAATGAGGAATTAGCAAGGGAAAACGCCTCATTACGAGCCGCTCTTAAGCATTCAAATGCACCCGAATTCACTGCAATGAGCTCCTATGATTTTATTCCCGCTCGAGTAGTCGATTACTCGTACAGAAAAAAGAACAATTACATCCTTATCAATGAAGGTAAAAAGCTTGGCATTCATCCTGGCATGGGAGTAATCAATGGAAACGGTTGGATTGGAACAGTCATTGAAAGCACTCCTAATTATGCCTATGTTCTTCCATTTATTCATACCAAAGGTGATATTGGAGCACGCATTAATGGCAAAGGTCTGGGGCAATTAAGTTGGTCTGGTAAAACAGGATTTGCCATTCTTGAAGATATTGAACGCGAATACCAACCGGCACCAGGTGATAGCGTGTATTCTTTTACTCGATTAGAAGTTGCTCCGCCGGTTTTAACTGGAATTGTTACCAGTGCCACTCAAAGTGAAGAAGACCTAAGCTGGGATGCTGAGGTAGATTTAATTTCAGACTTTACCAGCTTAAACTGGATTTATGTCTGCCGTTTCAAGGATAAAACGGAAGTGGATACCTTAAGATCAATTATTGAATGAATGTTCTACGCATCATAGGAATAGCAATAGTAACTATAGGCATACAATGGTTACTGATTCAAGATTTACCATTGACGGAATTTGGCAACCCTTATATTTATCTGTGGGCCTTTTTCATTATTCCTTTTCGAACTTCCAAAGCCACCACTTACATTATTGCCTTTGTGATCGGTTCTATTTTGGACAGTCTAGAACAAAGTGGCGGTTCACATACTATTGCTTGTTTGCTTACGGTCGCAGCAAAACCTTCGGTGGAAAATTTCCTTTATGGGTTTAAAGAGGAAAACTCAACTGATACGCTCAGTTCACTTACACTAGCTAAATTCCTACCTGTAGCTTCAATAATTGTACTCGTTCATCATGGTGTATTATTTTCTGTAGAAAACAGTGGATTTTCTCAATTTTCTGCACTTGGACTTCGTATCTTGGTTTCAACCCTCAGCACTGTTGGGTTATTGACCATCATACATTTACTCTTGTCCAAACGCTATGCAGCATAAGGCCGTATTTTTCTCGGTAATTCTGGTAATCGTACTAGTGTTTAGTGCACGTCTTTTCAATATTCAAATACAGAATGATGAATATGCTGCGCGAGCAGAGCGAAATGCCACTCAAGCAGAAAAACTATATGCGCCAAGAGGTTACATATATGATCGCAACAAAGAATTACTTGTAGGCAACAGTCCTACTTATGATTTAATGGTTAGCCCCTATCTGGTTAAAAACTTGGATACGGTTAAGTTAGCCAAGCTCTTAGACCTAACTACCGATGATATCTCTAATAGGTTAATCAAAGCAAAGAAATATAGCTATTTCCGAAGCAGCATGTTTATGAAAATGCTCCCAAAAGAAAAGTATGCTATGATCAATACAGAGCTGCAAAAATTCGCCGGTTTTTATTCTCAAAAAAGAATTTTACGAAACTATCCAAAGGCAGGTGCTGCCAACGTAGTTGGATTTATTGGCGAAGTAAATACCGAATTCATAAATGCAAACGAAGGCTATTCCAGTGGTGATCTTGCCGGTAAGAGCGGCATTGACAAAAGTTATGAAGCTGTGCTTAAAGGGAAACATGGTAAACGCTTTTATACTGTTGACCATAGAAACAGAAGAATAGGGATTTGGAAAAACGGAAAGCATGATGTTTTACCAAAAGCAGGCAAGGATATCATCAGCACCATTGATTTAGATCTTCAGCTTTACGGAGAACAATTAATGAAGGGCAAAAGAGGAAGTATAGTAGCAATTGAGCCTGCTACGGGAGAAATCCTAGCTTTAGTTACCTCGCCTAATTATAATCCAAATGAATTGGTGGGCAGATTACGCAGTAGGAATTATACAACACTGTATTACGACAGCATCAACAAACCTCTTTTTGATCGTGGTATTCTAGCCGAATATCCTCCAGGATCTCCATTTAAACTTCTAGGCGCATTGATTGGACTGCAAGAAGGCGTAATATCACCACAAACTACTTTAACTTGTAGACACGGTTGGCACTATGGTTCTGTGACAGTCTCATGCCATTGTAAGGGTGGTGCATTGGATTTACGCAAGGCTATTTCTGAGAGTTGCAATAGCTACTTCTGTTCAGTATACCAACGCACTATTGACAAAGGGGCTAATTCAAGGGAAGGAATGCAGAATTGGTCTGACCATGTAAAAAGTTTTGGTTTAGGAAAGTATCTGGGAAATGATTTACCCACAGGAAAAAAAGGACTGGTACCTGATGTTTCTTTCTACGATGACTTTTTAGGCTATACCTCATGGAAGGGAGCCACTTCCGTAAGCAATGGCATTGGGCAAGGAGAATTACTAGCTACACCCATTCAATTGGCTAACATGACGGCTGCCATTGCAAATCATGGATACTATTACACGCCTCACATTGTAAAGCATATTGAAGGAAGGAAGTTAGATAGCGCATTTACTATTCCTAAATACACCACTATAGAAAGTAAACATTTTGAGACTGTCATTGATGGAATGCTAGACGTATTTGAAACGGGCACGGCAAGGTCCATGAAATTGGAAAACATAATTCAATGCGGAAAAACCGGTACAGCGCAGAATCCGCATGGTCAGGATCATAGCATATTTGTGAGTTTCGCCCCAAAAAAGAATCCGGAAATTGCAATCGCTGTCATTATTGAGAATGGATATTGGGGATCTAGATGGGCAGCACCAATTTCAAGTTTAATGACCGAATTCTACCTCACGGATACCATAACAAGAAAAAATGTAGAAGAACGAATGTTAATAGGTAACCTACATGACGAATACCGCGCTCAACATGTAAGAGTTTATGGTGAAGACAGCACCTACACAGCGAATTTCTAATGGCCTATTTAAGCAATAACAGAAGTCGTGTAGGATTTGATTGGCTGTTGGTCAGTTTATATTTTTTACTGTGTATATGGGGATGGATTAGTATTTATGCCGCCGTTTATAATGAAGAATCTGCTAGTATTTTCTCTTTAAATGAAGAATACGGTAAGCAAGGTTTTTTCATTTTAGGTGGTCTGGTAATCATCTTCTTTACCATGATTACCAATTATCGGATTTGGACAAATTTTGCTCCCTTGTGGTATGCGCTGAGTATAATGCTGTTAGTTCTGGTACTTATAATTGGCAAAAAAGTAGGAGGAGCAAGAAGTTGGTTTGGCTTAGGGGGTTTCAGTCTTCAACCTTCGGAAGTTGGAAAATTTGCGACAGCTCTAATGCTTGCTTTTTATGCAGGCCTCCCAAGAAAAACAATGAAAAACTGGCGGGATAGAGCTATTGGTTTTCTGATTCTTGGCACACCAGGCGTGTTGATTGCATTGCAGCCAGATATGGGGTCCACTCTAGTCTATTTAAGTCTAGTGTTTGTCGTTTATAGAGCTGGGATGCCCGGCTATTATATAGGAATAGTATTAGGCTGCGTTGTACTTGCCATTGGCGGACTTATTCTGCCACTCAGTACCTCCCTAATCATTTTGGCCGGCTTGGCATTAATGACCTTCTTATTGTTGCCAAAACAACGCAAGTACATCTTGTATAATCTATTTTTTACCAGCGTCTCCTCGGCAATTCTTTATGGAGTTGGATTCATCATGGAAAAAATATTGGCGCCGCATCAGCAAATACGTATTAAAGTATTACTTGGACTTGAAGACGATCCTTCTGGCGCAGGTTATAACACCTTACAATCCCTAATTGCCATAGGTTCTGGAGGTTGGACTGGCAAAGGGTTTTTAAACGGTACGCAAACCAAGTTGGACTTTGTACCTGCACAAAGCACCGACTACATCTTTTGTACTATAGGTGAAGAATGGGGTTTTATGGGCACCTTTCTATTAATGGTTGCCTTTGCCCTCTTAATTGGTCGGATCATCTGGTTAGCAGAACGCCAGAAGGATAATTTTAGCCGGTATTACGGCTACGGCGTTGCAAGTATATTTTTCACCCACTGGGTAATTAATATAGGAATGACTATTGGATTATTTCCAACAGTAGGTATTCCACTTCCTTTCTTTAGTTACGGAGGCTCCTCTCTTTGGGGCTTCACTATACTGCTGTTTATTTTCATAAAGCTAGATGGAGAACGCCAGAATCGGCTATCCTGATGACCTTAAAAATTGAACCTTTTTAGAAATAAAAAACCCTCGAAAGACGTGCCTTTCGAGGGTTTATCTATTACTAAGTTGTGTTCCTAGAACATCATCCAGCGCTTATCATCAACGTCCGCTTTATCTTGCAAAGCCTTAAAAGCTTGAGCACTTACGAGGTTTCGCAAGCTCTGTTGAGTAGTACGTGCTTGATTTGCATAATCCACTCCCTGTGCAGGTTTAGCTTCTTGAGTAATCACCACGAAAGCACCGTTTTCTCCTAAGAGAACCGAACTCATTTCACCCGCCTTTAATCCGCATACTTGACCAACTACTTTTGCTTCGTTTCCAATACCTGCAATGTTGCTTTGGTTCAATTTGAAATTCAATGACCTCACCTCCTTTGCAGCAGCATCTGCTACCTCTTGAATGGTACTAGCTCCGGAAAGGGCAGCCTTTAACTGTTCTGCTACAATAGCTTTCTTAGCTTCTTTTTTAGCACCCTCCATACATTGAGTAGCAACAGCCGGGTAAGGTGTTGTTCCTTCTTCTAATTTATCCGTAAGAATCACTACTACATAACCGTTCCCTTCGTTTTCTAAAAGACCTATATTTCCAATTTCACGATCTTCTTCCCAAGCCCAGCGGACTATACGACGCGAAGCTCCTAAACCAGGAATAGACTCATCAAATTGACCAAGGTTTCTTGCAATACGCAAAGACAATTCGCTTTCGGATGCGAGCGCCCTGTAATCATCTGATCCTTGTGCTCCAGCCGCATAAGAAGATGCTCTTCCGTATAGCGTTTGAATGGTTTCATCTGAAGGAAGCACTTTGCGAATAACTTGACCTATTTTATAGGCTGTATTTTCACCTTTTTGGTTTGTAATTTCTATAAGGTGGAATCCAAATTGTGTAGGTACTAAACCAAAGTCCCCTTCTTCACCATAAAAACAGAAATTTTCAAACGGCTTTGCCATCATACCTCTCGGAAAATATCCCAAGTCACCGCCTTTGGCTTTGGCTGTTATATCTGAAGAAAAGGCATCACTTACAGATTCGAATTCATCCCTATTCTCTTTCAAATAAGAAAACAAGCTATCTGCTATCGCTTTGGCTTCTAAAGGAGTTCTAGTAATACTAGGATCCACACGCGTTGCGCCTGCAAACGGAATTAGAATATGTCTAGCTTGAACACTGTCTGCTAAGATTTTCTTGTCTACTAATTTGACAACTGCAAAAGCATCACCAAAATCAATAGGTCCTTTTTGATAACCCACATCTTGACCGTCAACTAGCGTATCAAGACCAGTTCCTATAAGCTCATCCACGGTAAAGTACTCCGGAACAAAACGAATATCACTATGTAAGTTGACAAAAACACTGTCGTCTTCAGCTGAAAACCATTCCAATGCTAATAACGCCAATTCAGACTGCAGAGCATCACGATCTGCTTGCGATGGTGCTAAAGGAAAATTAATGAACTCAATATTCCGTCCGTCCTTTTGAGTGAAATTATCCTTATTCTCTTGGTAATATTTCTTTGCGTCCGATTCGCTCACTTCAATTTCATTCTCATTCACATCTATATACGGTACATAAACGTATTGAGCTGGATACTGAGCATTAGCCCTTGAGTACTCCGCCTCAACAAGTGAAGGCGGCATAAATAATGCTTTTTCAATGGCGTTGTTAAATTTAAACGTATTGGCTTGATTAGCCACCGCATTTTCAAAAGACAACCATTGTCTCCACATTTCAGCGCTCTCTTCGTTAACGTCCTTATTATCCCTTACTTGAGAAAGGTAACTAGCGAACATGTTAGGATCAAACTTGCCATTTTCTCCGGTAAAGCTTTGACGGATATTCGGGTTTTTGATGACATCTAAATAAATTTCTTGTTCATGCACGCTCATTCCAGATGCTGCGAGTTCTTCATTAAGAATAGCGTCCGACATGAAACTATTCCAAACAAAATTCGCCAGTTGAATACTCGTTGAATTTGCGTAGGATTCTGGATTACCAGTACGAAGTTCTTCGATCTTTTGACTCATCTCCATTCGAGAGAGTTCAACACCGTTAACTGATCCCACTACATTAGGATCACCGAAAAATCTTGAGCCCCCCGACTGAAACAAGTCCCCTAGTAGAAAGGCCATAAGTGCTACAAACACTACAACGATCAATAATCCTGAGCGTTGTCTGATGCGTTCAATTGTTGCCATTAGTATGCAATTATTGTGATGAGTCTGCGAATATAAGATTTTGAGCCAATTAAATGGCCTTTACCACCACCTCTTCAAGCCTATTTAAGGTGGTTTTTTCTACTATAAACAAGTATTGTTCACTTCTGATGACTGTTCCTTTGACCGGAATACTCTCATGTAAGTCTAAAATATAGCCGCCAAGTGTGTTGTAATTGTCACTTTCTGGAATAGTTAAATTCCATTTTTCATTTACATCACTTACTTCTAAACGCGTAGAAAATAGCCATTCGTTGGGACGAATCTCCTTCTCCAATAACGCTTCTGAGTCATGTTCGTCTTCTATTTCGCCAAAAATTTCTTCAATGACGTCCTCAAGAGTAATCATTCCGCTAGTCCCACCGTGTTCATCAAGAACTATCGCGATATTTCGTTTTTCTTTAGTGAATAAATTGAGAATCTCATCAGCCGTCATGCTCTCTGGAATAAAACTCACAGGCCTTAAAACACGTTGCAAATTTTCTGGTCGTCTAAACAATTCAAACGCATGAACGTAACCAATTATCTTGTCAATATTCTCATCATACACGAGCAGTTTAGAATAACCACTATCTATGAATAGTTCGTGAACTTTAGCCAATTCCGTTTGGACTTCTACACCTTCAATTTCCGTTCTAGGAATCATAAATTCTCTAGCCTTAGTTTCAGGAAACTCTAATGCATTTTTGAAAATCTCCAGTTCCGGATCTATCTCTCCTTCACTATCTAAAGCATTGGGTACACGTTCACGTACAAAATGATCTAATTCCACGCGACCAAAGTCACTACTCTCTTCTTCAGCCTCAATCCTGAAAATGTAGGTTAAGACTAACTGACTAATGCCTAATAGTAGCGCACTTGGCGCTCGAAGAATCCAAAAAATCACATAGGCCGGCACACTTAATACTTTCATTAAGCCCTCCGCATTTTGCCTAAACAGCGTCTTGGGTAAAAATTCTGCAAATACCAAAATGACCACTGTACTCAGGGAAGTTTCTACCAAAAGGACCACATATTCTAATGCTGACCACTGGGAAAAGTAGGGTTCTAAAAATTGGTGCATATAATTCCCATAGAGAACCAAGGCCACGTTATTACCTACTAGAATGGCGGCTATGAAAGCCGCTGGTCTATCCACTAAATATCCTAAGATCTTATAGTTCCACCCGCCTTTTTGACGTTCAAGTTCCACATGAAGCTTATTAATGCTCAAATAAGCCATTTCCAACCCTGAAAAAAGGGCTGAAAACAAAATGGAAACAGATATAATGGCTAGCGTTTGCACCTATTTATCCATTTGCTTTAATCGTCCTCTACGTCGCAAAAAATACATAAATACAGCAGCGCCCAAGAACAATGAAAATTTGATTGTTTTATTCCAATCACCCCATCCTGCGTAGACTTCTACCAAACTTACTGCAGCAACCGCCAGCCAAAGCAGCTCTACAACACGCATTGCTTTATTCATCATCAATTGTTATTTCGCCTTGCACCTTATATATCTGGTAACTGTTAAATTCTTGATCTGCTTCAAAGCCTACCCCAGTGATGCGCTGGCCGTCAGTCTCAATTTGTACTGCCCGATCCGTATATAATTTCTCTTCTTTTTTGTCCCAAAACAACAATTCCGTGAACATGCGCTCTCCTTTTCCATTTCTTACGACTACATTTCCACCAATCGCCCATAAATCCGTAGATTTTTCCTGACGCGCTGTATCCGCATTTAACACCGTAGAACTCAGTTTTGGACCGTTGTAAAATAGCACAGTCAGACCGTTGCTAAAAAAGGTATATGGCGGCTCCATATTTCCATAATCCTGAACTAAGCCTGCATTAATCTCTAAAACATTTATTCCGCTATCACTGTATATGATGTTTGCGTGACGCTGTTCATTTAGAGGGTAATTTAGAATCGGCGCATTAATGGCCTCTACCGCAGAGGTTTCATTCTTGCAAGAGCTCAAACTCAGCGCTAACAGACCGACAGAGCATGTATAAGAAAGATAAATGTTCAACTATTGCTGTTTTACTTAATATCAAATTTAGGCGAAAAAAAACTCCCCGCAGCTCGGCCGCGGGGAGTAGAAGAATTTTCTTTCCGTTCGATTAATAGAACTTAACCGTAACTGTTTCGTTAATCCAACATCCAATGGAGATTGAATCGCCCTCCTTAAAGCCTAATTGGAAGGCTACTCCTTTATCAGGAACTGCCCCTTTATAAATTGAAATCAACTTAGACGCTTTGTCGGAAATACTTGGGTCAACACTGCGCGCGTAATTCAATTTATTTATCGCCGCCCAGTATACTGCGTTTTTCTCTACCGCATTAGCACCACAATCTCCTGCGGCATCAGCATATAAAGTAGCTAAATACAGGTAAGGATTACCCCAATCTTTTCGCAACTGACCTGCCTTCAGGCAATTACTTTTTGCAGAAGATAGCGCACCCATTTTATTATTAACGTAGGCAAGACCCATGTAATCGTCTGCAGTTTTTCTCAAGTCTTCCTCTTGGTCAGCCGCTTCTTGGTAGTACTTTTTAGCCATGGCCCAATCGCTCTTGCGAACGCCTAGTTTTGCCATAGATCTAGCCGCACTTGCAGAAGGCTCTAAGCTGTATAAACGTTCCGCAATCAAAAGGAATACTGGATTATCTGTACAACTTGCCATTTCTCCATCTTCACCTTCACGGTCTTTCTGTAGCATCTTTGCCGCACGCTTCAGCCATTCGGTGTCATCTTGATTGGCCAAAAACTTTTCCTCGTTATAAATCAATGCTAGCTTTTCACAAGTCAATAAAGGAGATAAAGCCTTTTCAATGTTGCGCTGCACCTTATCATAATTTGGAAGGCTTTTTTTAGCTCTATCCAAAGATTTTGTTTCTGTAGAAGTTAATTCTACTGAATCTGCTTTGGATGTCAAATTTGAAATCTCATTGCTGTAACCCATAGAATTATATTCCAAGGCTTCAATAGCGTTATTGTAAATAGCAAACAATCGATCCACATCTTTAGTGATGTTAAATAGCTTGATGTTTGTTAAGAAGTATGCATTCAATTGAGAGGCAGACATTTCTTTCCCTGCAACCGCATACGCAGCATCAAATAACTCTGAAGCTCTTTCCACGCTGTCCTTGTTGTACTTAATATATTTGGAAGCCTTTTCGGATAGGACATACCCTT
>PXYR01000143.1 GCA_003023665.1 Bacteroidota bacterium | reverse complement strand
GAACATTCTTTACATACATTTTGATCGCGTGCTCCACGGCTTTATTTGCGAACACTGCTTCTTCCGGACCAAAATGGATTACGGTTAAAAGTATAGCAAGCGATTTACCCATTGAAGGCGTCAGTATTACGGTAAACAACCAGTTTGCAGGAACGACTGGGCCACTAGGGAAAATCAGAATAATTGACCTAAAAGAAGATGATATTGTTTCCTTCTATCACACCTCATATGCTCCTAGACATTTCAATTACAAGCAATTAGAGCGTGCTGAATTCGTTATCAGCTTGTATGAAAGTATTTTGAATATTCAAGAAGTGGTTATAAAAGCCAACCGAATAGAAGCCAACTTTAAGCACAACCCACAAGAAGTTAGAACGATTAACGCCAAACGAATGAATGACCAGTTCATTGGTTCGAGTGCAGATGTACTAAGTATTGATCCCAACGTATTTATTCAAAAAAGTCAAAGCGGCGGTGGTTCACCAATGATTAGAGGGATGAGTTCGTCTCGAGTGTTAATTCTAGTAGACGGCATGCGATTGAACAATGCTATTTTTCGTTCAGGCAATGTTCATAATGTCATTAGCCTAGATCCGCTTAGTATATCTGATATGGAAATCAGCCTAGGCCCGGGTTCAGTCTTGCACGGTTCCGATGCGCTGGGTGGGACTATGCACATCAATACCTATGACGCGCATTATGGAGACAGTACAGAAGCATTGCAAAGTTTGATTTATGACTTTGGAACGAATAATGCACAACTTACGAGAAGACCAAATTTTAGAATCAATTATGGCGGTTCCAATTGGGCTGCCATGACCAATATCACTTATAGTCAATACAGTAACCTTCGTATGGGCGCGAATACATCCCAACGTTCATTTAGCTCAATAGAAAATTACCTCGCTGTTTGCGAGCCTTTGACATTTGGTAATCTTGATACACTTAGGAAACCTAGCAATCCACTCATTCAACCTAATACCGCTTACGATCAGCGGAATTTGACGCAAAAATTAAAATTCAGAGTAACAGAAACTGGCGAAATAAAATTGGCACTTTATGCAAGTCAATTGTCTGAAATTAATCGGTACGATAGAATCATAGAGACCAAAAATGGCGCGCCACGTTATGCCTATTGGAATTATGGGCCGCAACTTTGGTCTATGCTCACACTTGCTTATGAAGATAGAAAGCTCACAAAGCTCTACGATAGAATCAAGTGGTCCGCAGCAGCTCAGGGGTACCAAGAGAGTCGGGATTCTAGGAAATATAGACATTCGGAGGGGCGTCAGCAGACCGAATTAGTAAAAATGGCACAAGCAAATGTGGATGCCACAAAGAAAATTAACAGCAAGCTTAGTATTAGCTATGGAGCCGATTGGAACTTGAATTTGATTTCCAGTCAGGCATTTCATTATGCCGCAAACGACAGAAACAATACCTGGGATGCACAAACAAGATATGCGGATGGGTCACGTTGGATGAGTACGGCAGCATTTGCAAACGCACTATTCAACATTACTCCCAACTTCTCACTCTCCGGTGGAACGCGTATGAATCATATTTATATGTTTACGCCTATTCGATTCAATGGATTTGAAAAAGATGCCGTTTGGAACTTTATTGCACCGAGTGGTGCCCTTGGCGCGACCTATTCAAAGAACAATTTTAAGTACTTCCTCAATCTAAGTACAGGATTCCGCGCGCCAAACGTAGACGACGCTTCAAAGGTTTTTGATTCGCAGCCTGGCGCTATTGTTATACCCAATGAAAATCTCAAAGAAGAGCGCTTATATAGTGCTGAAATTGGCATGAAGCAATTGTTGAGTAAGCGTTTAGTATTGGACGCAAGTTTGTATTACAGTTATTTAGACAATGCCATGATTCGAGCTCCTTATAGTTTTAATGGTACTGACAGTATGATCTATGATGGTGAAATGTCTCAGATATTGGCTGTTCAAAATCTTGATTACGCTATCATTTGGGGGTATCAATTTGGTATTAGAACCGAATTCACTAAGTCTTTATTCTGGACTATTCATTGGTCGCATCCCTTTGGGAGTGATAGCGAGGGCAATTCATTGCGCCATGCAAATCCTTTCAATGCGACTTCACAATTAGTTTTCCGTAAAAAGAGATGGTCGGCTACAATTACTGGTAGATACAATGGAGAGATGAGTTATGAAGAATTGAGCTTTAGCGAACGTAGCAAAACACATATCTACGCTGCAGACGAAAATGGCAATCCATACTCACCCCGCTGGTATACCGTTGGCATCATGACCAATTATGAGTTCAACAAAAACTTATTACTGCGTATTGGATTAGAAAACATAACAGACATTCAATACCGACCTTATTCATCTGGTATAGTCGCTCCAGGGAGAGCTTTATTTATAGGTCTTAGAGGATCGATTTAATTGGGCTTAAGTCCCAACTTTCTTGTATATCTCCTTTCATTTTTAACTGCCCCATTTCCACTTTGAATGGACCCGGGATATTATTGGTATACAGGCTACCTGTCCCCAAACCTTGCGGTATTTTATTATTTCTTGAATAAGCCCATTGAGCAATGGCGTTTAACCCTATAGTGCTCTCTAAAGCCGAGGTGGCCCACCAACCTATCTCTCTTTCTTCTGCTAGTTTTACCCACTCATTAGAACCTTTCCAACCTCCAATTAAACTTGGCTTCAAAATGATATACTGGGGTTGAACGGTGTCTAAAAGTTTTTCTTTATCCCTTTTACTGACCACTCCAATCAAACTCTCGTCAAGAGCAATTGGGATATGCATCTGCCGCGCAGCTTTAGCTAACTCATGGTTGTCTCCTGCCCTTAAAGGTTGCTCTATGCTGTGAACCTGAATCTCTTTTAAATACTGGCTGATCTCAACGGCCTTTTGTAAGGAAAAGGCACCATTAGCGTCCACACGTAATTCTAGATCTTCTGGTCCAAATTGTTTGCGTAACGCAGAAAGAATTGATTTTTCTTCTTCCCAAGCTACTGCTCCTACCTTCATTTTAAGCGTTTTGAATCCTTCAGACAATCTCTGAGCTACTTGCTCTTGCATGAAATCTACATCCCCCATCCAAATAAGACCATTTATGTTCAATGCGTCTTGCCCTTGAGAAAAAGAATTAGAGAAGTGGTCAAATCCATGAATTAGATGACTAAAAGCCTGCTCTAGAGCAAATTGAATACTAGGAAATTGCTTATTCGCTAGATACAACTCATCCAATCCAAGATGAATATGGTTGCATGTCCATAAAATTTGCTTCTCTATGTTTGGCACGTCATCCATAGATAAACCTCTAAGAAGACCTACTTCGCCCAAACCAAAATTTTCGCCTTCTTTAATGCAAATAAAGAAACTTTCTTTTTCCTTTAAAATCCCCCTAGAAGTACCACTAGGCGTTTTAAAGTTCAATTTATACGAACAGAAACTCGCGTTCATTGTAAAAAGAGACTTAAGGAGGTTAGGACACAATACATCAAGGTAACCAAAGCCATTGGTTTAAGCAGTCTATCATATTCCTCAGGGCTTTTAGAAGAGCTGAATTTTTTGAATTGACCGCGTAAAACAAATTGAAAAATTAAATGCGCAACTATGGGAAAATAGTTCTGTGATATTACACTAGCTATTAATGCAAAACATAAACTCGTAATGATGGCTATGATGAGTAATGCCTTAAAATATGATCTCCCCCAATCTGAACCGTAGCGAACGACTAAAGTCTTCTTATTGTGAAGTGCATCTCCTTCCCTATCTCGAAGGTTGTTTAAGGTCAATACAGACGCACTTAAAGAACCTGCGACCATTGATGGGAGAGCATCTAACAGCATAATGGATCCCGTCTGCAGAGCAGACGATCCCATGACTCCTACAAAACCAAAAAATAGAAAGACAAACAAGTCTCCTCCACCCCAATATGCATAGGGCGACACTCCTAAAGTATAAGATCGTGCCGCCCAAACAGCACAAAAATTGAGTAATAGAAACAGCCAAAACAAGGGGCTATTCCAAAAACTTAGATAAGTCAAAAGTGCTCCTGATACTAATGCCAAGATGGTAAACAATCCAGTAGCCCGTTTCATTTGGACAATAGAAATTAACCCGGATGCGACAGCACGCTGTTCGCCTTTTTTGTTTTTATCCGTTCCCTTGATGCCGTCTCCTAAGTCATTGGCATAGTTGGAAAGTACCTGGTAGGTAAAACTCACCAATAAGGCCAATAGGAAAATATGAAGTGTAAATGTATTGCTATGTAAATAGGCTAAGCCACTGCCCAAAATAATCACAGCAAAAGCCAGCGGAAGCGTTCTTAGTCGTGCTGCTTGAATCCAATGTTTAATTGGTGTTCCACTGCTATTTGACATGGTAGTTATTCAATTTGTGAAATTGCTCGGCATTCGGTGCATCAAAGGTGAGTACCTCAACCAAATGAACTTGTTCCACGGCTTGCAGACCTTCAACGTCCTGAACTTTGGCAACACTGCAATTATAGGCTTTTGCCAGCATCTCTATTTGCACTTCCTGATAATTTGAATAAACCCCCTGAGCTTGCTCAGAATTTTGTCCT
>PXYR01000142.1 GCA_003023665.1 Bacteroidota bacterium | reverse complement strand
TTTAGTTATGAAAACACCCAAGGAATTGTGGACTTTATCCAAGCTCATAAAGAAAGTTGTCCGCGCTTGGATTCAGCATTAACCCATAAATACGAACGGAGCCTTCAGGCTAAAGCAGTACTCCAAGCTATTTTTGAATAAAATTGGATCCAAGAAAAACCGCCAGCATTGAGCTGGCGGTTCTATTTAAAGTATTTCTTGTTTGGTTTACTGTTTTCTCTCTTTGTACGTCGTCCACCCAAAGTAGGCTAGTAAGAGTAAAAGAATGGCAGAGCCAGCCATATTTACCTTTTTTCCAGTATAGTAGGAGTCTGGCTTAAATTCAAAGACGATTTCGTGCTTGCCTGCGGGAACTTTGATTCCCCTGAGTGTGTAATTCACGCGAATGTGATCTATTGGCGCGCCATCTAGGTAAGCTTGCCAATCGTTTCCTGATCCTTCATAGTAGATTTCAGAGAATACCACAAACGCATCTCCACCTTCAAAACTGTACTCCATGTATTTTGGGTCGTAGCTGGTGAGCTTCAGTTTAGCCGGAGCAAAGGTGGTTTGGTTCCCAAGATAATCGCTGAAACGAGTATCCACAATTGCCGAAGTCTTAGGATTGAAGCTTGAAAGTGCGGCCATCTCAGCATCTGCATCTGCAACAATATTTACAGTATTCACGGACCAAGCATTCCCGCACGCATTTGGATTGCGTTGTGCTTGGGGTTGTCCGTTTCCTCCTTGGGTAATAATGTATTTGGCATTGAGCATATTAAAGCATGCCATATTTTGCTTATTAAGCTGGTTGTCAATGAGGTCTTGATAGCGTTGTAATTTGGCACCGTGGTAACCGCCAATACTCTTATGGTGGTAACTCGTATAACTATCGTTGGTGAGACCCGCCAATGAATTCCACACACGGAAGTGTGGGTCAGCGTCTCTTAAAATGGTTTGGTTTGCAGCATTTGGCGCATATTGTGCTTCCCATTGACGCTTGGTTTGGAAGTCGTCTAATTCTAACTGATCGCGATTGAAAAGGAATAAATCGCCCAAGGTAATAGCTCCTAAAACTATCACTGCTGCCACTTCTTTTAATTTACCAATATGCCATACATATAAGGTTAGAGCAGTAAGGCCGCCAAATAGTAAAGAACGCATTGCAGAACTTGTAATAATTCCTCTGCGGTCGCCAATGAGCTGATCCAAAGAAAAACCTTGCTGTGTAAACCCAGCGTCTCTGGCACCTTCTAGATCCATCACAAAAGGTGCGATTAGTCCAAAAAGAAGTATAAAAGCCCCAAAAAGCCCCACACCCTTTTTAAAAGTTTCAAATCGTTTTTTCTTATCAAACTGCATCCATGCATTTAATCCATATAGTCCATAAAAAGGCACTAAAAAGAATAGAATAACCATGGCCATGGAAGGAACACGAAACTTGTTGTAAAGCGGGAGGTAATCAAACAATAACGCATTAAATGTCTCAAAATTGGAGCCCCAGCCCATGAAAAGGAAAAGTACGCTTGAAGCGATTACCCAATTTCGAATGGTTCCACCTACTGAAAAGAAGGCTAAACAAAAGAGCATAAAAACACCTGCTCCCACATAATAGGCGCCGTTGCCCATGCTTTCGCCGGTCCATTTCATAAAAGCTGCACCCATATATTGATTCGCTTGTGCTTCTGCTTTGCTCGCATTCATTCCCTGTTGACGGAAGGCCTTAAATAATTGATCGTAGGTTTCAGTTCCCATTTTGGAGTAATCTACCATCATGCCACCACCTGCGGCATTTGGGATAACCATGGCAACAGTTTCATAGATTCCACTTGACCAGGACATTGCATAATCAAATGAAAGGCCACCTTCTCCTTGGTTTTGGTTTCGTTCAGTCAATTCTGAGATACCTCCTCGCATACTCTCTTTAGTATATACTTTGGTACCCCACATATTCGCAAGATTCGGTCCTATACTCAGCGCGCCTGCCAGCAGCATGACTCCCGTGAACTTTGCAAATTCTGGTAATGCCTTTTCTTTGAAATACTTAACAAAGTAATTGACCCAAATTACTGCCATGAAGATTCCCGCATAGTAGGTGATTTGGAAGTGATTGCGATGAATACTAAGCCCAGCAAAAATGGCTAGTAATATCATTGCTTTCCAATTCTTCTTCTCAAAAATTAACAGCATGGCCATGATCATCATGGGAATAAATGCCGCAGTATTTACTTTGGCATTGTGACCTGCTGCATATCCAATGATAAAGAAGCCGCTGTAGCCGTAAGCAAATCCGCCTATAGTACTGAGCCAATGGTTCACGCCTAAGCCACGTAGGCCTATGAATCCACCTATCATTAAGTAAAAAATAATGTAGGTAGATGAGGTTTTACCTCCGATAGTGCGTACTGCAGCGGTTATGTATTCAAAAATATTTCCGCCGTATTTGGTGGAGATTTGTGCAGCAGGCATTCCACTGAACATAGAGTTGGTCCAAAGCGGTTCTTCACCCGTTGCATCTCTGTAATCTCTAATTTCTTTGCTTTTCGCCCAACCCAGTTTGATATCGTCTTGGTCAAGAATATCGCCATTAAAGTATGCAGGGCTAAGGAAGGCTACATTTAATCCTAAAAGAATTGCCATGGGTAGAATCCATGTTCGCAATATGGGCATCCATTTCTTCATGATAATTATGCTCGTTATTTAGACCCTCAAGCTACCAAAACTTGTGGAATAATAAGGTGTGCTAATCTTGATAATCCCTTGATAAGGTGGTATTTTTCCGGCTCATTTGAACTCATAAGTATGGCCCGCAGAATTAGCAAGGCAGAAATAAGTGAAATTTTAGAGCAAGGTTGTGACGAAAGAGTGCACATTGTTGAAGGCACCAATCGAAACAAATACCATTTAAACCCCGTGCAATATGAAACCTTATTGCAGCGAGGATCGTGCACTGCAAATCTATTGACGCGCCGTTCTCATGGCGTTGCTAAGGCCTTTTTAGGAAAGTATGATGAACTCAACTATGAGAATTTGTTAGAAAAGCAAAGCAATAGGCTAAGGGATTTAGTAGGAAGTGAGTTTAATGATCCATTTGATATTTACTTTGGCCCTTCAGGTTCAGATTTAGTGTATTACCCCTTGATGTTTCAAGGAATGCTCAACCCAAATAAAAAGTTGATCAATATTGTAAGTTGTCCGGAGGAATTGGGCTCAGGCTCAGGCTATGCTTCAGAGTCAAGGTTTTATGCCAATTTCAATCAGTTTGGAGATAAAATTTCTAAAGGCGAATTCGTTAATCCTGAGCATATTAGTGAGGTTCACTACTTAGATGCAAGAGACAAAGAAGGAAATATTCTAGACCGAAGCAAATCAGTGAAAGAAATAATCGATGCGAATAAAGATGCAGCGGTTGTAGGCTCTCTAGTTTTTGGTTCTAAATCGGGGATTAAAGATGATCTTGATATTATTGATCCAGATGACGGTACCATGTGGGTGGTGGATCTGTGTCAATTCCGAGTAGACCCCAAACTTATCCATGAGTTATTAGAAAAGGGAGTTATGATCATGTTGACTGGCTCCAAGTTTTTTCAAGCACCTCCCTTTTGTGCGGCAATGTTAGTGCCAAGAAAATGGAGCGAAGAACTTAAACAGGTAGATGCTTCTATTATTGAACCATACGGTAAGTTGTTTTCTGCCTATGATGTGCCGTGGTTTATGCAAAATATGCGCGAATATTTGCCTGAAAAGGAAAATAAAGCACTCCGTTTGCGGTGGGAAATAGCATTGGATGAAATGGAGGCATACAGCTATTGGTCGGTTGCTCAGACGGACGACATTATCAATAGATGGGCAATGGGAGTAATGGCTCGTTTAGAAGATTCAACTTACTTTAAGCTTATGCCAGATCAGCTGAAGACGAATATGTCCATAATTAGTTTTCAGGTTTGGGTAAATGGAAATGCTTTGAACAATTCTGAACTTAAAGATCTCTTTAAGGCTATTACAACATCTACCCATGAAGGTTACAAGGACGGTATCAAAAAAGTGTTCTTTGGTCAGCCGGTGCAGTATGGAGATCGAAGCTTTATTCGATTGGCAATAGGAGCCTATACAGTTCGTGCTTTTCTTGAGGAGGATGCTATAGATCTACACAATGATTATCGCACCATTGAGATTATTGAAGAATACGCACAAAAAATGTTTGGTTGATTTCAAAATCAGAAATATCAAAAATCATTGCTGACTTTGATGCTGTAGTGGATCAGAAGGATACCAGTGTGCTTGTTGCTCATCTGCCTTCCTTACATGAACGCTTGAAACATTTAAAGTCAAGTTTCCCTGCAAATTGTATTCATACCATTGCCATCAAGACGAATCCACATGCTCAAATGTTAAAAGCACTTGTGGATGCCGGGTTTGGATTAGAGGCAGCTTCAATGGAAGAAGTTCATTATGCGTTAAATGCTGGATGTCCCATAGATAAAGTGGTGTTTGATTCTCCAGTAAAAACAAGGCGTGAGATTGATGAAGTGTCCCGTTTACACGGAATGCTAGTCAATGTGAATTCTATTGAAGAATTAGAGAGATTTCCGCTGGACTCT
>PXYR01000141.1 GCA_003023665.1 Bacteroidota bacterium | reverse complement strand
TTATTTTGGTCACCAGGGGGAAATCCAGATTTAAAAGCTGAGCATTCCTTCGGAATCAAGTACAGTGTTCAGGGGAAAATTGGAGCAGTCAATACTTATTTTACTACAGATCAATTGTATCACAATAATCTTATTCAGTGGACTCCTGGTACAAATGGAATGTGGCAGCCTGAAAATATTGAAATTGCCTACACCTCGTCTTCAAGTGTTATCTCTAAGTATTCCAGTGGAAAATGGTCGAATGAGTTGTCATTAACACATCAATACAGTAGGGTCTTAGAAGCAATCCTGTCAGGGAATGAAGGAAAATCGCTGTTGTATCGTCCTGATTGGAATGCGGTGCACACCCTTACTTACGATACACCAAAGATAGATATTCAACTTCGCACAAATTACTTGGGTAAAAGACAAACGTTAAGAGATAATTCTTCTTCGGGAGAACTCTCAAGAGAAGTATGGGCAGATTTAAGCTGTGCTTCTACAGTGCTGTCAAAAGTGAAGATATTGTTTGCCGTGCACAATATCACAAATGCAGACCGCACCTTCTTTCTAAATTATCCAATGCCAGGTAGGCATTACTCTCTAACAATTCAAATACATTCAAAATGAAAAAAAAATCACTTTTCCTGATTCCCCTTGTTTTTAGCGCATGCGTTAAGACTCCTTTACCACCTGATGATAATTTTTACGAGTCGGCGTTATTCATTCTTAATGAAGGCGCATTCACCGGTGGAACAGCAACTATTGATGCAATTGGCGTGGCAAACGACAGTAATCAGCAGCAAGTCTTTAGCACCGTAAATGGATACGCATTAGGTAACATTGGTCAACACATGATTACTGCCGATAGCCTATTGGTAGTTTCCGTTAACAACGGTGGCGTGGTACGTGGTATAAGCCGTAATACTATGATTGAACAATGGTCCACCTTGATTTCCGCTCCTAGATATCTTGGAGAATCTTCTGAATACATAGTGGTAACTAACTGGGGATCCAATTACCTTAAAATTTTGAACAAATTCACAGGTTTTATTCAGGACAGTATAAACGTATTTGGTGTTAGTGAGCAAGTTCATGTCCAAGGTGATGTGGCCTATGTAGGGCTCAATGGTGGCTTTTCTAATGATAATCGCGTAGCCATAGTTGATTTGAATACAAAGTCTGTGGATACGGTTGTGGTAGGAGATAAGCCTAATAGTTTTGTTCAATTGGGCGCGGACATCTACGTGCTTTGTTCTGGATTTGAAGATTGGTCTAGCATGCCGTCATCCACGGCAGCGAGTTTATGGAAAATAAATAACGGAGTAGCAACGGAAATTATGAGTGCACCAACTAACTCCGATCATGCTATTGAGCTAAAAACAGACGGTACAGATCTATATTTTTTGAATGCATCGTATTCTGGAGCGGTAGTGAAGTCCAATTCTAACCCAGCATCATGGCCAACGGCGGCTATTACACCTACAGGTGCATACAATCTAGACTTAATTAATAACGTTTTGTTCGTACACGACGCCAAAGATTTTGCGAGCGAAGGAACCATATACCAATATGATTTGAACGGGAACTTATTAGATAGCCTCCCAGCTGGAATCATTCCGCGACAGGTTCTTCAAAATTAAGCTTTAGCTGCGGCCTTTACTCTAGTTTCAGCATAGGCTGCCAAGGCAGAGAATAAAAAGCTTGATAAAAGTTCAGGTGCGTAAAACGGGATTGCTGCAGTGTAGGCTGATAGCAGTCCCGTTACTGTTTTTGGATAAGCACTAAGTGGGCTGAACCATACTCCAAAATTAGATATTGCAAAGAATAATAAACTACCAACGATTAAGCCTAAAGCAGCACCCTTACGCGACTTTGATAAATATCCCGTTAGCGTATAGGCAGCAAAACCAACATAGGTAAAGATGCTTCCAGCATACATGAACACAAATTCACCGGTAGGGTAGATGATATTATTTAAAATAACATCCGTAAACATCATTGTACCTGCCATTAAAGCTAGGGATTTACCAATATTTTTACAGGAAAATGCCGAGAAAAAAGCAAGCGCTCCCATTGCAGTGAAATTTGGGTAATGTGGCAATAGGCGGCTGAATACGGCTACAACAACAAGAGCAGTAATCACTTTAGACTTAGAATTCATCTTCATACGTATTTGATATACAAATATAGTGCGCTATTGTTGCTCAACGAAAGTTTTATACGTTCCGTCTGCATTTAAGACAATTAATTCTTTGTGAGATAGTCTAGGTGACGGTTGATGCTTCATATCATTGACGATTTGCTTGGCCCCAACGTTGTTAAGAGAGGGAGGAGGAGCGCCCGTCAATAATTCTCTTACATCTAATTCAGGATCAAATTGCGCTAGATTCACAATAAATTGAACGGAAGGTTTATTTCGTCCTCCCAATATGTGTACAACAGTGGACCTGTTCATCTGAAGCTTTTGCGCCAATTCAGGAGCTGTTAGTTCCTTAGCGGACATCCACTTTTCGATTCTGGCAACAATTTCTTTCATAATGCCAAAATAATTCAATTGAAACAAAAAATATCATACTGTTACAAAGAAGAATTAACAAGTTGTACAAACAAGTATGACCACTCCAAATAACCTAAACCATTTATTGTGATAATGCTAATTAAAATACTGATATACAGTATTTAATAGTATTATTTTACGGTGTTTCACGGAGATTAAATAAGGCGTTGCTATACGAATCAATCAACTTTATATCTAGCATATTGACGCGATTCCTGTTCATCTTGATTGTTAACAATCCAAAATGATTTGTTTCAGTTGTATTTGTATGCGTACGGTAAAGGTTTGGTTCTTCATGGTGCGGATAACTCTTAGCCGTTAATGGAGAGGCTGTGGCATCATAAATGGATTTTCCATTCGTAGCCACTAGTTTACTAATCTCACCGTGATGCCTATCTCCACTGAGAATAATTGGTATTCCTGAGGATTCAGAAAACAAGTCCACGAGCCTTTGACGTTCAGATGCATATACACTTACGTTTTCAAAGGTTGGTGCGGAATTTAAAAATTGTCCACCCATCAAAATGATTTTCACTTTGGCATCAGATTTAAAGTAAGCCTCTTCTAGCCATAATAATTGCTCCTTTCCAAATAAAGTAGCTCCTATAGAGTCAACGGGCACTTTGAATGTTCTGTTATCTAAGAAAAAGAACTCTACTAATCCGTTTTGTACGGTTTTAGAGCCGTAATAACTTCTTTCATGAGGCATATGATAAGAAGGCTGCCAGAATTCTTTAAAACACTCCATGGATGTTTCTAATCCTTCGCTAAGGCTATTACAATCATTTGGACCGGCATCATGATCATCCCAGATAGCCAAATGTTCAGATTTACTTAGGATTTCCTGAAAATCAGAATGTCCAAAAATAGACTGGTATTTCTTCTCAACTTGAGCCTTTTGATTCCATTCCCCGTTTTCTAGATATATATTATCTCCAAGCCATATCATGAAATCCGCAGTATCAAGAGTATTTGAGAGCACTGGGAGTAGACTTGTGTTGTAGTTGGGATCGTTACAACTTCCAAAGGCAATGGATAAACGAGTTTCATTTAGATCACACGATTGGTTCAAAGCAATCACGAGAAATAAGACATGTTTTTTCATTCAGTGTAGGTTTTCATGATGCAATTTCGATAATGTATCTCAATAAGGCTTTAAATTAGACTTAAGAAATTAAGGACATCATGTTGCACCGCTTTCCAAACAATGAGTACATTCCATATAATGAGTTAATATCTCTTTATCCTTGGGAAACCATTGGATATTCATCAGAAGAGAGACCAATAGTATATGCTTCAATTGGATCAGGGGAAAGAGATATATGTATATGGGCAGGAATGCATGGCAATGAGACAACAGGTATTCATATAATACTTGAGTTGCTTCACGAGTTTCAATTGAAACAATGGTTGAATAGTGAATTTAAACTTCATTGTATTCCTGTAATTAACCCTGATGCATACGTCCGTTATACGCGCAGAAATGGGATGGGGATAGATCTTAATAGGGACTTTCGTGCATTTCAAACCATAGAAAGTGCCAAGTTGATTGGATGGATTCGTTCAATTAACCCGGAGTTATGTTTTAACCTACATGATCAAAGAACGATTTTTCATGTTGATGGGACAAGTGCATTTACTTCACTACTGGTGCCTTCAGCCGAAAAGAGTCAAAAGATTACTCCATTGAGGAGAGCACTAATGAATCGACTAGGTAATGCACTAAAGCAAAGTGAAAACGATTTAGTAGGAGTTGGCAGATATACGGATAAATACTACCCAACGGCTGTTGGTGATTATTTAATGAGTTCAGACATTCCAAACATTTTGATTGAAAGCGGTGTATCCTCTGGCGATATGTCACGAATCAAGGCACGTGAATTTGGAGTTGAAATTATTCAAAAAACCCTTCTAGCTACAGATGAACATTGTGAAGTATATGATCAACTGCCGTTGAATGAGAAAGGACAGCTCGAATGGGTTATTACTGATGTTTTGTATGCGAACATGCGAATTGATGTTGGCTTGAAGCGAGTAGAAGTCATG
>PXYR01000140.1 GCA_003023665.1 Bacteroidota bacterium | reverse complement strand
GAAAATGGCCCATTTCTTCCCGCGCTAAAGCGGTCATTTGATCTACTAAATCTGACTTTTCTGGATAGCCCACAATCAGGCTTATAGCGGTGGAAGCTGCCTTTTGCTCACAATAAGCATGATCTGTGAGTATTTCCTCAATTTGCTTTTCAGCAATATTTACCCAACGAGGGTCTGTAGGTAATTTAAGTCCCAACATCTCCTTTTATGATTTAGCACAAATTCTTTGATAGAAATCGCGTGCAAAACTAACCATCAATTTGAATTCTGCCACACTTGCCACACGTTCTTTATGGAAGATTAGTATGGCTTTACCGTTGCTTTCCATGTGGAATACCGGATGGCTAGCTAGAAAGGATAAACATTCGGGATTAAAGAATCTTTTGATGGCCTTCTCATCTTCACCTTTGAGATTGAAGCGTCTATCAAATTGATCGGAGCCTAATTCAATATCCTGAATACCTGCAAGACTAGAAATACGTCCAAATATTCGTTCACGATCTAGTGTGAATTTAGGCAGAGCAATACCTTCAGGTTGCAAAACCACACAGGCCATATGTTGCGAATCGAGCATAGTGAATTCTCCAATATGTGTAACTACTTCAATGGCTATCAACCTAGATGTTCTATCTTCAAGTAGATTAATTGTTTGGTCTATTCGGTGGTGCCGGAAATAGTCAAATTGATTCACTTTTTCATCCCAAGTCAAATCGGGCCATGCGGTATATGTCATGCCTTCAAGAACTGCAAACTTGCTTAGTTTCTCTTGCTTATTGCTCAAGCGAGTGGCTGCACTTTGCTTCTGAAAAACATTGGAACCTCTTGTAGACTTTGATTGCACACCCAACGGATGAGAAGATGCTGGTGCCATGGAATCAAGCCCTACTAAATCTAATGATCCTCCGTGTTGTTCAAAGCTCTCTACGTATCCAGCAAGATGTTCCATAACCGTGGCATCCACAAAAGAGGTACTGGAAAAATCTGCAATAACCACAGCAGACGTAGGTATGCTGTCTAGCTTGCTTTTTAATCTTGGGTAGTTAAGGAAGTTGGCAAAGTAGTTAATACTCAAGATGTACTTATTCTCTTCTTCTTCATAGAGGAGTGTATTGGGCCTGTTGAAATAACGTATAATTTCAGTGGTAGCACCAGTAATAATAAACTGCACAATTAGTGTAGCTGCCATACCTAAAACAATTCCAGAGATTAGACCGTAGAGCAGCGTGGCAAAAAGAGTAAAGAAGAACAAGAATAATTGTTCAAGTCCTACTTGAGCTATTTTACTGAATTGACTAGGATTCAATAGTTTATAACCTGTATATACCAGTATTGCAGCAAGAGCTGGCAAGGGTATTTGCGTAAGCATTTCTCTTAAGAAGAGAATGAAAATGAGTATGAGAATCCCGTGAAAAAAGTTAGCTGATCGGGTTTTAGCTCCGTTACTTACGTTTACCGAACTACGCGCAATAACCGTTACTACACTAAGGCCACCTAAAAGTCCTGAAACCGCCGTTGCTATGCCCAATGCACGAAGGTCCTTGTTGACGTTAGACTTTCTTTTATAGGGGTCTAATCTGTCCATTCCTTTTATAGAAAGCAAAGACTCAATGGAAGCAATAAAGGTCAGAGATACGGCCGCACCCCAAAAGGCCCCGCTTTGAATTCCCGAAAAATCTGGTAGCCGCCAGGCGCTCATCCAGTCGGCAGGAATATTCACCAAATACTTTGGACCAAAGAAGCTTTCTCCAGTAACGTTTGTCCCAATCACCTGCGCTAAAACAGCAAGTACCACTACCCATAGTGGCGCGGGAACGGCATGCATCCAGCGTACTCTGATTTTGGAAAAACCTATTAAAAACAATAGGCTACCTATACCCACGATTGCTGAACGCAGGTGTTCAGTATCTGCCCACATTAAGGTTTCCAATGAGCTAAAGAATTCTATTAGAAGAGGAATCGGCGAGCCGCTTTCTGGATCCAATGTTCCTATCATCACATGACTCTGTTTGGCTAAAATGATTATTCCAATAGCCGCTAACATGCCCTGAACGGCAGATGTAGGAAATAAATCAGCTAAGACTCCCAAACGAATAGTGCCTAGAATAAATAGTAATATTCCACTCACTACAATTGCCCCAAGTGCCATATAGTATCCGGCAAGCATATCACCGCCTCCAAGGGAAGTAATCGCGGCAAGAGTAACTACGGCCAACCCATTCCCGGGACCAGTGATTGTTACATAGGAACCACCCAAATGAGCTACTAAAATACCGCCAATTACTGCGGCAATTAAACCCGCTATTGCCGGAGCACCGGAGGCCAAAGAAAGTGCAATGGATATGGGTAAAGCAACTAGGGAAACTACAAAACCGGCTTTGAGATCTGCCTGCCAATTTTCTACGAAGCCCTTAAATCCGTTCTTAGGCTTATGCATGTTGGTGAGCTTTAGTATGGTGAACAATCAAAACGTCTGTTGGCAGATCTGCCAATATATATTCTAAATCATGTTTAAATATTCTATCTAAAAATCCTAATCGGGTGTCTGGAGAATTCACCACCAGAAGATCGGCACGCTTTGCCTTTGCATAGTGAGAAATGGTATAGCCTTTCTTTCCAAAAACGTGCTGCTCGGTGATTTCCATGGAACAATCGCCTGCACACAACTCAAGAATTTCTTCAATTCTATTGTGCTCAGCCTTTTCAATTTGACGGCTTTGGCGCAAACGTTGCAAAGTAGCTTTATCATCGTCTGCACGTGCAATAGATTTTTCACTTAATTCATCTACAACGATGAGTTCCTTGGTGCCTAATTTATTTCCTAACCAAACTGAAGTAGCTATTGTCTTAGGGGTTTTTTCATGATCCAACCCGTTAACCACAATGCGTTCACAAGTCTGAGGCTTTACAGAACTATGCGTTAAAAGTAGCAGGCTTACTTTGGCATTTCTGCAAATATCACGTGCGATACTTGCACTGAACACCTTGAATATTTTTTCTCTAATTAGTGCTCCTAGAGCGAGTAAGTCTATTTGATACTCATTGCACAAATTGAGCAATTCAACCTTAGGGTGGCCTTCCTTACTTTTCAAAATGATTGACTCTGGCGCTATATTAAGCTCTTCTAAAAAGTTGTAGTAGGTTTTTTTGCACTGTTCTGTCCATATTCCAACATGAAATACATACATCTGAGCACCAAAATGCGTTGCGATGCGGTGTACCTCAGCTAAATTGGCCTTAGCCATTGGGGAAAAACCCATGGCAGTAGCAACTCTAACGTATTGTTGTGATGTAGGTTTCATTAGTTATTCAACGAATTAGAAGTTAATCTGTTTATCCCTGTTTTTGCTATTAATTGTTTTCTTCAATTTAGTTAAATCTTCAAATTTCCCGTGAAACACTCTACCTATTCTCCCTTTTGGGCCACTACTAAATACGAATTTTCCGCTGTAGGCAAGTGTATGCATAGCGGTAGTGTCCATTACATGCAGTGTGCTGTCTAAATACCGCATTCCTTTTGTTCCTGTAAAGTATATGTAATCACCATCGCCACAGACGTCAGAGGTATAGGGCAAATTCTGCAATTCTCTATTGGTCATATGGTCGTCTTGTCCGGTAGATAAATCCACCACTAGAGCAGTTCCTGTGGTATCCTTTTCTCTCATGTAATCTCCTCCCACAATAAATAACTTATCCCCTGACCAATAATGAGCAAAAGCTCCCTGTGAAGGAAGACCTTGAGCCATTTCTATTGGTGAAGCTGTCCACCCGTCCGCATGAAGCCAGTCCATAGTTACGTGAAGCCTTGACACCGTTCCTCCAGTAACAATAGACAGCATATTGTTTCCCAATGCAATGGCGGAGCCGCTCGCAGCAAAGCTCACCTCCCCGTCTATAGCCTCTGGGCCTTGGACTTCATTCCAGGACTTGCCGCCATCTGCTGTGCGCAGTAGTTTGAAATAACCATCCTCTGGATCTCCGTAGATATAACCGAGTGTATCGTTCACAAATTGAATTCCGTCTAAAAAAGTAGCTTGAGCAGTATCTTCAAAGACCCGTGACCAGTTGTTGCCTCCATCTTCTGTTAAATAAATATAGGAAGGCGCTCCGGCACTAACAGCCAAAAAAGTCTTGTGATTATGTGCCCAAACAGATCGGAATTGGCATTCAGAGGCTTGTGGCAAGGTTTGGAAAACCCATTGTTCGCCTGCATCTGTGGAGAAGCCAAAAACCCCGTCACTACCTCCTACTACAACCACGGAATCATCCGTTGCGTGTAAGCCCCTAAAACTGACCTGCTGCGGATGTTCGTAGAGCGGAACCAATACGGGACCAATAGTTTTATCCGAGGGCGAATTAAAAAGGTCGCTAAAAACCACAGCAAGAAGAATTACTGCGAGAAGTGTGGCCGGAAAAATCTTCTTAGTCATGGCTATTGGTCTTACTCCTCAATATAGTGAGCAAGTCCTAAAAAGCAAAGTAAATAAACGGCTGTACTTCCGCACTAAGAATTTGATAGATGACCAGCGAAGAAACTAAGGCTAATAGAAACAGAACATAGGGCGAACTGTTGCTGACCCACTGACGCATTTGACCTT
>PXYR01000027.1:3714-17691 GCA_003023665.1 Bacteroidota bacterium | reverse complement strand
CGGAGAGCAAGAAGCTTCAGGGTGAGGGTATAGCAAATCAACGCATCGCCATTGCTAACGGTTTAAAGCAATCGGTAGAAGAAGTGCGTGGTGCAATGGAAGAGGGCACTACAGGACAACATGTGATGAATATGCTCTTTATGACCCAGCATTACGATACCATTGGCCGTTTAGCAGATAACAACGTGAGCACCATATTTATGCCGTATTCACCGGGTACCGTCGGGGATTTACAAACGGAAATTCAATCCGGTTTGCTCGGCGTTGAAATGCTCAAAGAGGCCAAAGAAAAGGCAGCTAAGGACACTAAAAACGCTTCCAAATAAGTAAAAATGAAAGGGAATCAGGAAATGGGTTCCCTTTTTTCTTTTTGGGATTGCAGGGCGGTCAGTCCAACTAAAAATGTAAGCAATAGGGCACCCGCCTGCTTGTCTAGTAAACTTTCCGTGGTACCGCTGAGTAGCACCACGAGCCAAGCATAGCGCAGTGCGCCCTTGCTTTTTGCAATGCCCCAAATAAAAATCCCTAACAACAAAGCCAAGGCTACTAGACCACCTTCCGCCCAACTTTGAATCCATATACTGTGAAAATCGTACAAGAATTCATCCAGCTTGTAGCTTTCTTTTCCTCTGTAAAAAGTAGCTTCCACACGGCTCAGTTTTTCATGCAGTTCCATTTCTCCGGCGCCGTTTCCAATTCCTATCCACGGGTGGTCTGCGATTATTTCAACACCTGCCTGCCAAATGAAAACCCGATGATTGGTTTGT
The DNA here is from genome assembly GCA_003023665.1 of Bacteroidota bacterium. Taxonomy (GTDB): domain Bacteria; phylum Bacteroidota; class Bacteroidia; order Flavobacteriales; family Schleiferiaceae; genus UBA10364. Next base: position 16,924 of record PXYR01000027.1, on the reverse strand, counting down.
TTCCCATCCACTTTACCTTCAATACTTCGGACTTCATTTCTAAGGTCAATCATTCTACCGCGTGGACCAGGCAATGCGGTAATCAATAGTGCGCCTGCAGCAAGTGATGCCAAGGCTATATAGACAATCTTCTTTCGTTGATTTTTATTTTTTATACCGATTTCTGTAAATCGAGCCACAATGGCAACGGGAACTAAGAGCAGGTGAATCCTGGAACTCAGAACAATGATCCCAAACAAAAGCCAAAGTACAGCCGCCGCTCTAAGCGCACTCAGGCCATAGGTCTTGCGCCAAATTTTTCGTTCTAAAATTAAAGTGGCCAAGAAGAGATATAGACTTTGAAAATGAATACCTAGCCTGCCGCCAAGTTCAAAATCCTTATAATTCACCCATCCATGTAAATAAAGGCTTTTGCAAAAGATGATGGTCCAGGCCAATACAGTCGCCCAGGCAAAAGTTTCCATCCAACGTGCTGCCCATGCATGCGCATCTTTTAGATGTACAGTATGCATTAAAATTCCCATAACAGCAATGGGCAATACCATCACTACGTCTGCCCATCCAGCCTGCCTGTGCTCGCTCCAAATAATACTCAATAATTGCCAATCAACGAATGCTGCAAATAGCAGAATGGGTGCCAAACGAAAATGCTTTGTGCCGGCAATCAGAATACCAATGGCTGTAACAATTAACCCGTAAACCGGGCTGAGCCAAAGCAAGGCAAAGGGCAATAAAGCTGCACCAGCTGCACCAGTATAGTGCAAGTAAGCGTTTTGTTTTGTCATCAATCTACTTAACGCCCAACAACTCATTCATCGTATCTGCATCTAAAAGAATACTTGCTGCAGTATTAATCTGAATATCATTTTGAAGACCTCGCGCCAAGGTTCCCTCAATACCAAAATGCTTCTGCACCAAAAAGTCTTCCAAGTACTCTTTAATCTCCATATCCTGATCTTGCAATACTAGACCTTTTCGCACTTTTACGATTTCTAATAACGCCTCTATATCTTCGTTTTCGAGATAGTCCAATTCAGAAGTTGCTTCGCCCAATTTCTTGAGCCTGCGCTCACCCAAACTCTCAAAAGTAAAGTCATTCGCCTTTAGGAAGTCTTTAAATTTTTCCCACTGTGAATCGTTAAGAGTAAAAGACTTGGGCTCCTCTGTCTCCATTTCATCAAGAAGTGTAGCGGCAAATTGCAGATCAAGTCCTTTAGCGCCCATGGCCGCCACAAATTCGGGGTAATATTCATCTGTTAGTGTTGAATCGGGGTGAACGCCGTCACCGTCCACAACTGGCCTGCCGTTGTTAGTGGAAAATTGCTGCTGCGCAGCTTTTTCTGTGCGTTTGCCGTTCTCATCCCGGTCGTAGTTCACCTTTTGAATGCATCGTCCAGAGGGCGTGTAGTATTTTGCCACGGTCACTTTCATTTGTGCTCCAAAAGGCAACTGCCGGATTTGTTGAACAAGACCTTTTCCAAAGCTCTTTTCCCCTAAAACTACACCGCGGTCTAAATCTTGAATGGCGCCGGCCACAATTTCGCTAGCGGATGCACTGCGATTGTCCACAAGCACAGCTAAGGGGAGGTCAGGGAATAAGGTTTTACCCGTTTTATAATAGACGTCTTGAATCTTTCCGCTGCGCCCGCGTGTGCTTACAATGGTATCTTTGGTGTCGCTGAAATAGCTCACAATTTTAACTGCAGCCATCAACAATCCTCCTCCATTTCCTCTAAGGTCAAAAATGATCCCTTTGGGATTTTCTTTCTTTAATTCAAGCAATGCATCCCGCACCTCGGAAGCCGCAGATGCTGTGAAGCCGTCTAAATACAGATAGCCAATTCCATCGGATCGCATGCCGTAAAAGGGTACGGCTTTTGTTTTGATATTGGCACGATTAAATACAAAGGATTGCTCTGTCCCCGCTCTTTCTACCACCACACTGACCTCACTATCTGGTGTTCCTTTCAATAGTGAACTCACTTCGGAAATAGAAAAGTCTTCAATTTTCGTGTCGTCCACCTTTTTAAGGATATCGCCTACCTGAATCCCCGCTTTTTTCGCAGGACCAATTTGGTTAAGTTCGGAGATATAGATGTCTTTCTCTATCTTTTGTATCACACAACCAACACCGCCGTATTCGCCCGTTTGCAGCAATCGTACATCTTCAATTTGATCTTCTGGATAATAGACGGTATACGGATCCAATTCCTTGAGCATTCCCTTGATGGCAGATCCAACCGCTCGTTCTGCGCCAACGTCTTCTACATAGCTGGTTTGAACTTGTTTAAGTACTGCGGTAAAAACCTCCAATTGTTTGCTTGTTTCAAAGGCATCGTCTGTAGAGGCGCTCATGAATAAGGCAGCACCTACTATTACCATCCAAAGGGAGAATTTATTCTTCATGGTTCAATTCCTTTTTTCTCTGTTTTTCATAAGCTTCAAGCAGTTTCAAAAATCCTGCTTCAAGAAAAGCATAGTCGTTCAATCTATTTCCTAGGTAGCGTAAGGACCAAATTTCTTGGACACCGCTATTAAAAATCGCAGGCTTGTTAAGCCGGTATAGTTCGCGCATCTGACGTTTCATTTTATTGCGATCCACCGCTTTGTTTAGGCCGCGCTTTGGGGCTAAAATGGCTACTTTTCTCTGCAATCCCTCTTCAAGCTCTACCTCTATGTATCGCAAAGAGAACGGGAAAGATTTTACGCCACGACCAGCTGAGTGCAACTTATCAAAGTGCTCCTTCTTTGTCAAATGTTCTTTTTTGGGAAAACTGTAGCGCATAAAAAAAGCCCGGCGCACGCGCCGGGCCCTCAATTTACAATATATCTTACTTCTTATTAGCTACTTTCATGTAGTCGCTAATTGCTTTGGTCATGGACGGTGCATCCGGCGTAGGTGCTGGAATATCCACAATTAGACCGTTATTTTCTGCTTCTTTTTGAGTCGTGGGTCCAAAGCAAGCTAAACGCGTATTATTCTGTTTAAAGCCTGGGAAATTTTCATACAAACTCTTGATTCCAGATGGAGAAAAGAACACCAACACGTCGTAGAACACATCCTCTAGATCACTTAAATCGCTCACAACGGTGTTGAACAAAATGGCTCTTGTATAATCTATATTGGCCTCCTCTAGTGCTTCGGGAATAGACGGTTTTAAGCTATTGGACGACGGCATCAAAAACTTTTCGTTTTTAAACTTCTTTAGGGTTGGAATCAACTCTTCAATCTTCAGGTTGCCGTGGTAAATTTTGCGTTTGCGGTACACCACATATTTCTGCAAATAATAAGCAATTGCTTCAGAGATACAGAAGTAGCGCGTATCTGGGCTAATTTGAACACGCATTTCTTCGCACATTCTGAAGTAATGATCTACCGCGTTTTTGGAAGTGAGAATCACATTTCTGAATTCTCTAATTTGAATTTTGTCCTTTCTAAAGTTAGATGCAGTGACTCCTTCGACGTGAATGAAGGAACGGAAATCTACGTCCACTTTATGTTTTTCAGCTAAAGTGAAAAAAGGGTGTGATTCGGTAGTAGGCTCCGGTTGTGACACCAAAATCGACTTTACTTTAGTTTGCCTTTCTGCCATGAGTGTTAGTTGACGAACGAAAAAATTAATACTAGTTCGAGCGTGCAAAGGTACAAAACCGAATAAAAACGACTCCCGATATTGTTGATATTTTGTAGAGTTGGGTTGGTCAGTACATGGTAGAATAACCCTAATACATGGCCAATAACTATGATGTAAAAGCTTGTCACATTGCTTCCGCGGAATACTACTAAATTGATTAGAATTCCCACTGCTATTGCTGCATAGGTAAAACTCGCAACTAAAAATCCTTGAGTTAAGTGCAGCTTTGGCACCCCTATTCGTTGAGAAAACAAAGCGCTTAAGAGCAGAATTCCTGCTATTCTAAAAAGCAATAGACCAAGGATTGCTCCAAGACAGAACCAAGGATTTAAGTCCAAATCAACGGCGAACGCTATCATCAAAGAAAAACTCGCACAGAGAATCAAAGAAAACAGCGTTTTACCAAATCCTCCGCTTCCCTCAAATTCCCGAAACTTTAGAGATGACCAATGCTTAAACCCCAAAGGATTCGCCGCTCGAAACACGCCAAGAATTCCGAGGAATACAATAATCAACCATTTTACGTCCATGCAGGACGCAAAGTTACTGCAAAAGGACGTGTTTCATCTGTACCTCTCCGCTAGAATTTACAGCGTGTAGGATATACGCTCCTCTGGGCAAGGAGCTGACCTCTAACTCAATAGCGTTATCCTGAACAATAGCGCTTTCATCCATATCTATAAATCTACCTAGGGTGTTGTAAAGGCGTACTTCCACTACATCTGGACCGCTTACAGTGAGTCTGTCCCTTGCTGGATTTGGCCCTACCATGAGTGTGCTTACTGCCGATTCCGTGAGTTCAAAAGGCATTCCCCCACCCTTGTATAATGATTTTGAAGTGGTCAACACATAATCTCCTGACGTTTGACCATTTCCATTCGTGAAGTTAACTGCAGCATAAACTGTAATGCTATCAGGGAAGGTTGTTCCATCCACATTAAACGTCCAAAAAATACTGTCGTTCGAAACGGAAGTTCCGCTGCTGGTGTGAGTGATGTAGTCACCTACATTTTTGGCACCAGTGCCTGGGCTTGATGTGGCCAATTGATTGCCGCTAGCATCTTCAACACTAGCCATGAAGCCTACCTTCGTGGATGATCCATTGGGTTTAACTCCAAGGGCAATGGTAATATCATTGCCGTCGTACATACTGTCCGTTGGTGCCGTGATGGAAATGAGTTCATTGCCAGTAGGGCTGCCTCCGCCGTGGCAATATGCAGAAGCGCAGGTTGAACCATTATCACCTAGTGATCCGCTATTGCCGCTTGGTGAACCTCCGCTATAGGTGTAGGAATAGGTTGATACGCCTAAAAAGGCTAGAAGAAGGAACATTTTTTTCATTTAAAAAGAGGTTTTAAGGTTATCACACAAGTCTTAAACCAATTTATAACAATTTTTCCTCTTTTGTGTTTAATTTCACAGCACTCAAAAAGAAGCAGAAAATGACGGATTTATTCCAACACCCGGATTACTATCAGTTAGATGAATTACTCAGCGAAGAGCACAAGATGATTCGCGATGCAACTCGTGAATGGGTCAAACGAAGTGTGAGCCCAATCATAGAGGATTACGCGCAGCGCGCCGCATTTCCTGAGCATTTAGTAAAAGAAATGGGTGAGGTAGGCCTTTTTGGGCCATATATACCGGAAGAATACGGAGGTGCCGGTTTAGACCATATAAGCTATGGACTAATGATGCAAGAAGTTGAACGTGGAGACTCTGGAATTCGCTCTACCTGTTCAGTGCAGAGTTCTCTAGTAATGTTTCCCATTTTCGCCTACGGTAGTGAAGAACAAAAAAAGCGTTTTCTTCCAAAATTGGCTACGGGGGAGTTTCTTGGTTCATTCGGTTTGACGGAACCAAATTTTGGTTCGAACCCTGGTGGAATGACTACCAACTTTACTGAAGATGGTGATGACATTATTTTGAACGGTGCAAAAATGTGGATTTCAAATTCACCTTTTTGTGATGTCGCTGTAGTTTGGGCTAAAAACGAAGCGGGCAGAATCAAAGGAGTACTTGTTGAGCGAGGAATGGAGGGTTTTACCACTCCAGAAACGCACAATAAATGGTCGCTTCGCGCTTCCTCAACAGGAGAACTGGTTTTTGATAATGTTCGTGTTCCTAAGACAAATATCTTACCCGGTCGTGACGGTTTAGGTGCGCCGCTTTCCTGTTTGGATAGTGCCCGTTTTGGAATTGCATGGGGTGCACTTGGTGCAGCAATGGATTGTTACGATACAGCCTTGAGGTATTCAAAGGAAAGAATTCAGTTTGGCAAGCCAATAGCAGGTTTCCAATTGCAACAGAAAAAGCTTGCAGAGATGATTACTGAAATTACCAAAGCTCAATTATTGACTTGGCGTTTAGGTGTTCTAAAAAATGAAGGTAGAGCGACTACTCCTCAGATTTCAATGGCCAAACGAAACAATGTGGATGTTGCATTGAAAATAGCTCGTGAGGCTCGTCAAATGTTAGGTGGAATGGGAATTACAGGAGACTTCTCAATCATGCGCCACATGATGAATTTAGAGTCTGTGGTAACCTATGAAGGAACACACGATATTCACCTACTCATCACTGGTTTAGACATTACTGGCGAAAATGCCTTTGTCTAATTAATTGGTGATTCTAATAATGTTTACTCCGTCGTAAGTACATCGGTACTCTTTAACGGGAAGAAGGAAATTGGTATCTAGGCTCTGCCCATCCAATAGTTGATATTGGTGTTGGTCACATCCGCAGGTGAAGTAAAAATCGCCGCTACTGCTTTCTAACACGCCGCAGCCGTCAGCCCAATGTGCTGGACAAGCCGCCTCATACGCTGCAAAATCGTAAAACTGACCCTCAAAATATCTCCTGTAAACTAGAATTCCGGCATGGCCCGCATTGGGCAGTAAAAGTTGACCTCCAACTACCGTTAAATTGAAACTTGAGGGGTCGCTTACGTAAATCGTTTGATCGACAAAAGGTTCCGGAATATCGTACTGAACAGCAGAGGTATTACAAGCGCTAAATAGCCAGATAGTAGCAGCGGACACTGCTAAGGTCTTGTTTTTCAATACATCAACAATTTTACTCATGGCGTGCAAGATAGCGTGAAAAGTTTGTTAAATCTCCGGTTCTGATGCTTATATTTACGGACTTATAACGCAAAAATAAAGCCAGTATTTATGGTCAAAAGAATACTCTCGCTTATTATGGTCCTTGCTGTAGCCGTTAGCTACGGTCAAACTCGTCCAGGTTCTTTCAAGGGAACGGTAAAGGATAAGCGCACAGGCGAAGTCATTCCATTTGCAACCGTAATTGTCAAAGACAAAGACGTTGTTATTGCTACCGGAACGACTGATTTCGATGGAAAATATAATATCAATCCAATAAATGCGGGTGTGTACAATCTCACCTGTAAGTTCATTGGGTATGCAGATTTCAACCTGAACGGTGTTACCGTCTATTCTGGTAAGCCCAAGGTGGTCAACTTTGACATGACTGTAGAAAGCACCATGATTACCGAGGTAACGGTCATTGCTAAGGAAGACTTAATTGAAACGGGTAAAACCTCTGACATTGTAAGTTCAGAGGAAATTAAAAACCTACCGTATCGAAATCTGAGTCAAATTGTTGGTACCACTGCGGGGGTATTTCAACAGGACGGTAGCGGTTCCTTCAATGTCCGTGGTTCACGTTCTTCTACTAACGTTATTTTCATTGATGGTGTTAAGGTACGTGGAGACGTTAACCTTCCTAGAGATGCCATCCTACAAACGGAGGTGATCACTGGTGGTGTTCCGGCACAGTATGGTGACGTGACGGGTGGTGTTATCTCAACTACTACCAAAGGACCTGCTCCATATTACTTTGGATCTTCTGAAATTTTGACCAGTTCAGCATTTGATCCATATCATTACAACTTAGGGGCTTTAACGCTTGGTGGACCCATCATTAGAAACAAAAAAACGGGACAGCCCATTGTAGGTTTCCTCCTTGCATCAGAATTTCAATACAACAGAGACGGTTCGCCTCGATCATTGACCACTTGGAAAGTGAATGATCAAAAATTAGCTGAGCTTGAAGCAAATCCTCTTGTACCTGCTTCATCAGGTTTTGGTGTCCTTAACGCGGCAGATTTTCTAACTCAAGCAGATCTTGAAGATCAGAACTACCGTGAAAATGTTGCTCGTACAGCAGTGCGTGTTTCGGGGAATCTAAAATTTGTAACGAGCGAAAAGACTACGCTTACCTTAGGGGGACGTTACAATATGAACCAAGGTAGAAACGGAAGTAGATTCAATGAATTGATGAATTATGGAAATAATTCAGAATCCTTTTCTCAAGACTGGTCCACATATGTTCGCTTCCAACAGCGCTTTGGAAACCCTTCAGATACTTCAAACTCATTGATTCGCAATGCCTTTTATACCATTCAAATGGATTTCACGCGTAATGAAAGGTTATCTCAAGATGCACGTCACAAGGACAATCTATTTGCTTACGGGCACATAGGGAATTTCAAGACTACATACAGACCGCTTTACGTTTTAGGTTCGGATACTATCACAGATCCAAACGATCCCAATTACGGTAAAGTCATGGATGCCTACACTTTAGCAGTATATCAAAGCATAGGAGTTGATTTTACACCAGGGCAAAACAACCCAATTCTTTCGAACTATACTTCTAACTTCTATGATTTTGTAGACCAGAGTTTAATTTTTAATCGTGCTCGTTCGCTCGAAGATATTCGCGCAGGTGGTGGTCTATTAAACGGTGACCAGCCGTCGTCGGTTTACGGACTCTGGGGCAACGTAGGTGCGAATCAAGCGTCATACGGTAAAACATTGAATGACCAGTTCCGTATAACGGCATCCTCTACCTTTGACATCAAAGACCACTCTTTGATTGTGGGTGTAGAATACGAACAACGCTTTGACCGTTCCTATTCTATAGGTGCTAGAGGTTTGTGGACGTTGATGCGTCTGCTTCAGAACGATGCCATTCGTGAATTAGATTTGAACAACCCAATTGCTTCCTATAATAACGGAGTATTCCAAGACACCTTGAATTACCCACGTCTATTTGATGCGGATAAACCCAGAACATTTGACCGTGAGCTTCGTGAGAAATTAAATCTTGATCCAAACGGCACAGATTGGTTAGATATTGATTCATACGACCCTTCTACGTTCTCACTAGATATGTTCTCTGCGAACGAATTATTGAACATTGGTTCTAGTCAATATGTCTCTTACTTTGGGTTTGATTACTTGGGTAATCGATTAACCACCCGTCCATCTTTGACCGATTTCTTTGCCACAGATGCTCAAGGTAATTCACAACGATTGGTGGGTGCCTTTGAGCCTATTTATATGGCAGGTTACATTCAAGACCAGTTCACATTTGAGGATTTATTCTTCAATATAGGTGTTCGTGTAGATCGTTTTGATGCCAACCAACCGGTATTAGCAGATCCATACGTGCTATATCCTGTATATACTGTTGGAGACCTTGGTGCCACCGCTTTAGCAGGTTATGACGTTCCTCAAGGCATGAGCGACGATGCTGTGGTATACGTGGACGACCAAGAAAATCCTTCTTCCATTGTAGGGTATCGTGAAGGCAATACGTGGTATACCGCTGCAGGTGAAGTAGAAGCTAACCCTAAAAACATTGCAGATAAGAGCGGCGGTATCAAACCCTTCTTAATTAACCCAGGAATCGAAGACCAAAAATTGGCGGTTACTGCAAACGAAAGCTTTAAGGACTATACTCCTCAGGTTACTGTGAGTCCTCGTATTTCATTCCAGTTCCCTATCTCTGATGAAGCTGAGTTTTTTGCGCACTATGATATCATGGTACAGCGTCCAGATCCCGGGGTGAACAGAATGAATCCAATTACCTACCTCCAATTAGAGAATGGGGACAATGGAAACCTTTTGGCGAATCCTGATTTGAGACCGCAACGCACCACGGATTATGAAATTGGTTTCCGTCAGAAATTAGGTGATAATAGTGCCTTGAAAATAAGTGCATTCTACAGAGAAATGCGCGACATGATGCAGTCATTCAGCTTTACTGAGGCATATCCTGTGACCTATATTGCCTTTGGTAATTTGGATTTTGGAACTGTAAAAGGTTACACCATGCAGTACGATTTGCGTAGAACAGGCAACGTTCGATTAAACGCAAACTACACGCTTCAATTTGCAGACGGTACAGGTTCTAGCTCTACTTCCGGTGCAAACATTGCACGTTCAGGACAACCTAACCTGCGCTACATTCTTCCTCTAACCTTTGACTCACGTCACCAAGTAGTGATGAATATGGATTACCGCTATGGTGGAGGTGCTGCCTATAACGGCCCCGTTTGGTTCGGTAAGCGCGTTCTAGAAAATGCCGGATTGAATGTAGTATTGAATGCAAATTCAGGAACGCCTTACACGAGACGTTCACTGGCCTTTGGTTTAACGGATGGTGTAACGCCAATCACAGGAAATATCAACGGTTCCCGTTTACCATGGAGTTTCCGTATTGACGCCACTGCAAATAAAATGTGGAACTTTAATGAGGGTCCATTTAGCAATTTTGAGGTCTATGTTCAATTGTTGAACGTATTGAATACTCAAAATACATTAGGCGTGTATTCGTATACCGGTTCGCCTAGTGATGACGGTTATTTGAGTTCCCCTCAAGGACAAAACGCAATACAGTTTCAGACAAACGCGCAGTCGTTTGCTGATTTGTACAATATAAGTTTAGCAAACCCTGGTTTATTCAGTTTGCCTCGTCGTATTCGATTAGGTTTACGAGTAGGACTATAATTTAAAAGCATTCGAAAAACAGCATATGAAAAGAGTATTTCTCCTTTTACTATCAGCCGCTTTTGCACTGCCACTTTCTGCACGTGAAGTTCAGGGTGTAGGCAAAAATTCCGGTGCCGCCAATTCCGGTTCAATGAAAACAGTCGAAGAACTTTGTCAGCCATCCAAGGCACAGAGTGATTTGAGTATTAATAATGTACGAGCAACCATATTAGGTGGCGGTGATATGTGGTGGGACTTAAACACTGCGCGTTACGAAGTACCAAAAGGCTCAAACAAACACTCCATGTTTGCAGGTTCGCTTTGGCTCGGTGGTGTGGATGAAGGAAATCAATTGAAACTTGCGGCAATGACGTACCGTCAATCTGGTAATGATTACTGGCCCGGCCCGCTAACTACAGACGGAACAGCTTCCACGAACAAAGAGATTTGTGATAAGTACGACCGTCATTGGATCATTTACCGTGAAGAGGTGGATGTTCATAAGGCTTGGTTAGAGTGTTTAGCAGATCCTAACTGTGATGATGCAGAACTTTTCCCTGGTTATGAAAGTCAAATTCCACAAAGCATTAAAGATTGGCCAGGTAACGGTGTGAATGGAGAATTGCCGTACCAATTGGCTCCGTTTATTGACCGCGATGGTGATGGAGTTTACGATTACCTTGTAGACTACCCTGCGTATGACATTGATAAGGAATACGATTGTAGAGACAAAGAAACGGATGTGTTGTACGGTGATCAAACTATTTGGTGGGTGTACAATGATCGTGGTAACGTGCATACTGAATCACAAGCTGGAGCCTTAGGTTTTGAAATCCGTGCACAAGCTTTTGCATTCTCCACGAATGATGAGGTGAACAACATGACGTTCAATAACTACCGAATCATTAATAGATCAACTTTCCGTTTGACAAATACGTATTTCTCTACGTGGTTTGATCCAGATTTAGGGAACTATACAGATGATATTATTGGTTGTGATATCGCGCGCGGTTTAGGATATTGTTACAATTCTGATACTGAAGATGAAGGTGCCTTAGGGTACGGTTTAAACCCACCGGCAGTAGGTTTTGATTTCTTCCAAGGTCCATTTGCTGATTATTACGACGGTTTAGATAATGACCGCGATGGCTGTGTAGACGGTGTTCAAGATCCAGAAACGGGAGTTTGTATCGCTGAAGATCCATCTACAGGCGTGAATGAGCGTATTATCATGAGTCAGTTCATGTACTACAACAATACCTCTTCCAACATTTCTGGTAACCCAGATAATGCAACACATTTCTATAACTACATGCGTGCGCTATGGAAAAACGGTTCAGAGTTAATTATTGAAACGCCATCAGGACCAGGTAATCTTGGTAATGGTGATGGGTTTGTTGCTTCCGGTAACGGAACACCAACTCGATTTGCTTACCCGGGTATGTCTTATGACACTACTGGTGCATACCCTCCATATAGCCCTGTGGATTGGTGGGAGAGCCCAGCAAACAAAGAGGATAAGCGTGGTCTTCACAGTGCCGGTCCATTCTCATTGGCCCCAGGTGCACTTAATTTTGTAACTACCGGTGTAGTTTGGGAACGCGACTTGATTAACAATGATCTTTTTGCTTCAGTAGAAAAGGTAATAATTGCAGATGACAAGGCTCAGAAGCTATTTGACAATTGTTTCCAAGTACTGAATGGTCCTGATGCTCCCGATGTAACTACTCAAGAGTTAAATCGTGAAATCATATTGAAATTGACCTACGGCCCAGGGTCTAACAATGCAGGTTACAGCTATCGTGAGCGCGATCCGCTAATTACGGTAAGTCCGGATGACCGCGATTCAATTTTGAATGCCAATCCAGATTACTTCGATTATAAATTTGAAGGATTTCAAATCTTCCAATTGGCGAATTCAGATGTAAGTATTTCTGATATTTATGATCCAACGCAAAGCCGTATGGTGGCGCAATGCGACATCAAAAATGATTTGACTCAACTTATTAATTGGGAAGTTGATCCAGATATGAATGCCCTGGTTCCCCAAGACATGACCTTACAGTCTAACAACTCTGGGATTTTCACATCATTTAAAATTAATGAAGACCAATTCGCAACAGGGGATCGTACTCTTATTAATCATAAAGAATATTACTTTACGGTAATTGCCTACGGTCAAAATCAGTACTTGGAGTTTAATCCAATTACTGCGGCAGGTGGACAGAAAATTCCATTCTTGGCCGGTCGTAGAAATATTAAAACCTACACGGCTATTCCGCATCAAATAGATTCTGAAAAGGGCGGTACCATTCAAGTTGCAGAATATGGTGACGGTCCAATCGTCAGACGCATGGACGGTGTTGGTAACGGTGGAACAGAATTGGAACTCTTACCGGAAGAAGTCACTGCAATCATGAATGGCAATGCAAGTGGACAACCTTCTTATATGGGTGGAATGGGACCTGTTGCTATCAAGGTAGTAGACCCACTAGAAGTAAAGGATGGTGAATACACCCTTACCTTTAGTTCAGCTAATGCCAATGCAAATTGGCAAATTACAGATGCTGCGGGTAACGTAATCGTAGAATCAGATACCACCATTTCCTTCTACAACGAACAAATTGTTCCAGATTTGGGTCTTTCGGTGGCTGTTCAACAAGCACCTGCTCCTGGGGGAGATGACGACGGAACCTATGATAACGGTGTGATTTTCTCAGAAATCATTTACGAAGACCCCTCAAAAGAATGGTGGGCAGGAATTCAAGATGACAA
>PXYR01000027.1:0-3080 GCA_003023665.1 Bacteroidota bacterium | reverse complement strand
CGTATCCAAGGAAATAATGTTGATTTAGCGTATAGTGGTCCAAATCCAAATAATTGGCCTATAAAAGAATTGATGGAAAATCTCGTTCAATCAGGAGGTCTTGGAAATATTGCTCGAGCAAATTTCTGGAGAGCTTGTCGTTGGGTTGGAATCCCTACGCTCCGCAGAGGATTAGATTTTGATCCATATACGGAACTTCCAACGGAGACGCGAATTAGAATTCGCATGAATTCGGCCTATCAGAACAGACAATTAGCGGATGCACCAAATGGCGGGATTCCTCAATTCCAGTTCAATACTTCGAATATTGCCACTAGAACATATGAGAGTGCGGTTGGCTCTAGTGCCTTAGAAACTATTCGCGTTGTGCCAAATCCATATTACGGATTCAGTTCCTACGAAGCCTCTCAATTGGATAATATTGTCAAAATCACAAATCTCCCAGAGACTTGTACGATTAATATTTTCTCTACTTCGGGTACTTTAATCCGACAGTTGAGAAAGGATAACAGTTTGACCTATGTTGAATGGGATTTGAAGAACACGTATAACGTACCAATAGCCTCTGGAGTCTATATCATACATGTAGATGCTGGTGAATTGGGAGAAAAGGTTGTGAAGTGGTTTGGAGCCCTTCGTCCAGTTGATTTGAACTCATTCTAAGAGAATAACGATGAAAATGAAAAAATATATCATTGCAATTTGTTCACTAGCCCTAATTGGGACCGTGCAGGCAGGTAATCCTCAACGTGCAGGTTCCGCAGGTGCTTCTGAATTATTGATCAACCCGTTTGCACGATCTGCAGGTTGGGGAGGTGTTAATGTTGCTGGTGTTAGCGGAGTAGATGCCTCATTTATGAATATTGCCGGGATAGCTGCTACCCCGGGAAATACCCAGGTGGCATTTAACAACACCCAATGGTTAGTGGGTGCAGGAATCCAAATGAATGGAGCTACACTCATCCAACGTGTGAGTGATGTAGGTTTCTTGAATATGGGGATTAGTGCATTTGACTACGGGGAGTGGGAGGTAACAACAGCGGACCAACCAGAAGGTACGGGTGCTACAATTAGTCCTCAAAGCTTAGCTATCAATCTTGGATATGCGCAGAAATTCACAGAAAACATCTACGGTGGCGCCAATGTAAAAATCTACAGCAGCTCAATATCCAACTTGAATACAAGTGGCGTTTGTTTTGATGCTGGAGTACAATACCGTACTGGTGCGGAAGACCGATTCAAATTTGGTATCACCCTGCGTAATGTAGGGCCAGGTATCACCTACGAAGGTGATGGATTTGGTGTAACGCTTCCCGTACCTACCTACGGAGTGGCCTATACACAAACATTCGAGAGCCGCTCGGCTATTTTTGAATTACCTACTGCGCTCAGCATAGGCGGGTCTTATGACTGGCTTTTGGAGAAAGGTAAAGTGACAGGAGCTTTGAACTTTACCTCAAATGCATTTGAAAAAGACACCTATCACGCGGGTATACAGTACAGCCTAAAGGACTTATTTCAACTTCGCGTGGGTTACGTAGCCAGAGATAATCGTGCAGATGGTTTAAGAACATCTGCAATTTCTGGAATATGTGGGGGCTTTAGTTTTAATGTTCCTACAAGTGACGACGGCAGTTTCGCAATTGATTATGCCTACCGCGGCACTACTTCGGCATTTAGTGGAATACACACTATTGGTGCTCGAATCAACTTGTAATTAGAAAGATTTTATACCTTTGAACTTTAAGAGAGGCCTCCTAAGGCCTCTTTTTTAGTCAAAACCTATACGTATGTCAGCAGTAAGTTATTATACAGAGGAAGGGCTTAAAAAGCTAAAGGATGAACTTGAGCAAATGAAGACCATTGAGCGTCCTAAGATTTCAGCACAAATAGCAGAGGCTAGAGATAAGGGCGACTTAAGTGAAAATGCAGAATACGACGCTGCTAAGGAGGCTCAGGGTATGCTTGAAATGAAGATAAGCAAGCTTGAAGACGTCTTAGCAAATGCTCGAATCCTGAGTGAAGAGAACATTGACTTATCCAAGGTTGGTGTGCTCACAAAGGTGAAGCTCAAAAACATGGCAAATAGCGCCATTATGGAGTACTCATTAGTTGCAGAAAAAGAAGCGGATATTCGAAAAAATAAGATATCAGTTTCTAGCCCCATCGGTAAGGGCCTTTTGGGGAAAAAAGTTGGTGAAATAGCAGAAATTCAGGTTCCAAGGGGTATTATGAGTTTTGAGATTTTAGAAATCTCTGTGGCCTAACTATGTCCAGCATTTTCACGAAAATCATTAACGGAGAAATCCCTTGCTATAAAGTTGCAGAGGACAATAAAAACATTGCCTTTCTTGATATTCGCCCCATTAAAACAGGTCACGTGCTTTGCGTGCCTAAACTAGAAGTAGATGAACTGTTTGAACTGCCTAAGGAAGACTTCAATAGTTTAATGTCTTTTACGCAGCAAGTTGCACAAAGCCTAAAGCGAGTGGTGCCTTGTAAGAGGATCGGGTCCATAGTACTTGGAATGGAAGTCCCGCATGCCCACATTCATTTAGTTCCCATAAATGCGGAGCACGAACTCAGCTTTTCCCATGCGAAAGCTTCTTTGCCTAACGAAGAAATGGTAGCACTAGCACAGGCTATTTCAGACGACTTGGGTTCTGTTCAATAAACTGTTCCCAACTGCCTCCTTTTTTGTTCTTGGATTTTTTTGCTCCGGTCCCGTGTTTTGGTGAAGGTAGACCACTGGTTTGCGCATGATGACAAACAGCTGCGGCCAGGGCATCAGAAGCATCAAGGTATTTATGACTCACGCCCGGATACATACTTTGCAGCATTCCGCTCACTTGTTCTTTACTGGCGTTACCGTTGCCAACAATACTTTGCTTTATTAAACGTGGACTGTATTCAAATACGGGAATTCTTTTTGACAATGCTGTCGCCATGCATACGCCTTGGGCTCTTCCTAGCTTCAACATGGATTGCACATTCTTACCAAAGAAGGGTGCTTCAAGCGCCATTTCATCAGGTTTATACAATTCTACCACTTTGCTGAGTTCATCAAAAATGTGAGAAAG
>PXYR01000139.1:2145-4659 GCA_003023665.1 Bacteroidota bacterium | reverse complement strand
CTGCCAGTCAAGCGCTCTAGCCAACTGAGCTACATCCCCAACGAGTGGCAAATATATAATGAAGTGGGTTTTAAATAGATACTCTTTTTAAGTATCGGACAGATTATTTCAGGGAATTTGTATTTTCAGAATACTTGTAAGCAGAATGTCTCTAAAAAAGAAGACCCAGTTCTAAACTATTTTTTAGGATTGGGAAGTGCTTCGTAAAGGAGTCGGTTCTTGGATTTTTCTTTTTTGCGTTCCTCCCTTTGTTTACTCGGTTTACTTCCTTTGTTCGATCTATCTGATTTTACCGAATTTGTTTTTTTATTGCTTTGTCCTCGACCCTTGCTTCGACGCTCAGGAGAACGCCATTGCGGGCCTACGCCAATAGATTTAGGTGGCTGATCTTTATCTAGCTCTCTATCAATCAATCGCTCAATTTTAGAGAATTTAAACATGTCCTCTTGAGATATAAGGGTTACCGCCATTCCCTCTGTTTTAGCTCTTGCTGTACGACCTATCCTATGAACATAATCCTCTGCATCTCCTGGGACATCATAGTTCATAACTAGGTCTATTCCTTTAATATCTATACCACGGGACATTACATCCGTAGCAACCATAATGCGCGTCTTACCACTTCGGAAATCTCGCAAAGCTTCCTCGCGAGCCTCTTGTTCATAGTCTGAGCTAATGCCTTGACACGAATACCCTTTTTGTTTGAGCTTCCGCGCAAGACGCTCCACTTTCTTTTTTGTAGAACAAAAAATAATTATGGAATTAAAATCGTCTTTATCTCCTAACACATGCTGAACAACTGCCACTTTTTGCTCCTCATGCGTCATAATAACCTTTTGAGTCACGCCTTCTGCTGGTTTTGAAATAGCAACAGAAATTTCCTCCGGATTTTTCAATATTTGCTTGGCAAGCTGTCTGATTTTAGTCGCCATCGTAGCAGAAAACATGAGGCTTTGACGCTCGTCCGGTAGCGTCTTTATAATCTTGATGATATCATCGTAGAAGCCAATATCTAACATTCGATCAGCTTCATCTAGAATCAAATGCTTCACGGTATCAAATTTCACATAACCACGAGCTATATGAGCAAGAAGTCTTCCTGGCGTTGCAACAATAATATCTGCGCCGCCCTTCAATGCATCTGCCTCACCCTCCCAACTTACGCCATCTCCTCCGCCATATACGGCATAGCAGGATGCGTTTGTGAAATAGGCAATGCCCTGGATTTGTTGTTCAATCTGCACAGCCAACTCCCTTGTTGGACATAAAATTAGAACCTGAACGCCATCGCTCTGTTCCTCTGCAACTTGATTCAAAGTTGGCAATACAAAGGCAGCTGTCTTACCGGTACCTGTTTGAGCACAGCCAATTAAGTCTTTACCTTCAAGTATAGTTGGAATAGCCTTTTCTTGAATCTCCGTGGCTTCCTCAAAGTTCATATAGGAAAGCGCATCTAGTAGCGTTTCGTTTAAGCCAAAATCCGTGAATTTCTTCATCTAATTATTCTAGGTGTATATCCACCTGAACGTCAATGTCTTGTGAAATAATAGTTTTAGACCAGCCTTCGCCAAGTCCCCATAAATCTCTATTAACAGTAAAGGTGCCGACCAAATGATTTTTTGACGTTTCCTTGATTTCAAGGCTCATTTCATTTGATACGCCACGCAAGGTAAGGGAGCCACTTAGTTTATATGTGGTGGTGCCATTTGTTTTTCCAACAAAAAGAACATCGTTTGCTAAAAAATAGATCCTTGGTGTTTTTTCAATATTGAAAAATTCCTCTTTCTTCTTGAGATGGCCGTCTCTGGTTCGATTCCCGCTTTTAAGAGTATTGATATCCAAAGAACCGGAAATAGCTGTTAATATCCCGTCTTCATAAATTGCTCTGCCTTGAGCGCCCTGAATGGACCCCCTAACGGTATTGAAAATCATATTGCCTGCTTCAAAAGTCGCTACAGTGCTTGAATTAAACACTTTTGGCTGACCGAATACGCTTAAAGTCGCCATTACAGCGATAAACAAGAATGTATTTTTCATAGAAATTTTGAGTTAATCGCCCACTAAGGGATTAATCCTAACTCTTTCAATAACTCCTGTCTTACTCCGTGGTTCGTAAAGGCATCAGATATCTTGCGTTTCACCAGCCTTACATCTAGATCTGCATCTGCAGCCATACCAGCAATAGCACCAAACATACCACCATGACCAATACTCTCTTCTAGTACTAATACATTGTTGTATTTACTTAATATCTCTACAAGATTTATAGGTAATGGCTTAATCTGTCCTAAATGCAAATGATCAAATAATCCAGATTGAACACTACTTGTTATATGACCAGTTGAAACAATTAGTGAATTAGAATTCTGCTCCGTCAACCAACGGTGAGTGCTAAATTCTTCCGGTAAATCACAACTCGTTCTGTCCTTGGGATATCTAATAAATAGTGGTCCATTCAATTCACTCTGAATTTCCCAGGCTTTGTAAATCATGGCCTGTAATTCATCTCCATTT
>PXYR01000139.1:0-1638 GCA_003023665.1 Bacteroidota bacterium | reverse complement strand
CTTGGTATATCGTTTCCCTTGTTTTCATAGGTATAGTCCCAACCTAAACTTTGAAAATAGCCTTTATAATTACCATCCGAATGAAGGCGACCAATTGTTGGGTCTATACTTCCGTTATTATCATTCAAAATAACCAACGCATCCGTGTCTAATGTTGCCAAATGATTCAACGCTTCAAAGCTCTGGCCTCCAGTCATAGAGCCGTCTCCAATAACTGCGACTCGTTTCCTAATTAATCCAGTTGATTCATCTGCCAAACAAACTCCGGCAAGAACGCTTATTGAGGTTGAAGCATGGCCGGCACCAAAAAAATCATACGGGCTTTCACTGCGCTTCAAAAATCCGCTAATTCCGTTTTTATGGCGTTGCGTTTGTAGTTCATTCAAACGTCCCGTTAGCGCCTTGTGCACGTAACCTTGGTGCCCAACATCCCAAATTAATACATCAGCAGGAGTATTCATTAGATAATGGAGCACAACTGTTAGTTCTGCAACAGCCAATGAAGATTCTAGATGCGAAACCTTGTCCGATACCAGCGCCAAAAGTTCCTTTTTCAAGTCTTCTGTAAACGTGGTTAATGCTGAAGATTCTATTTCACGCAAGCGCTCTATCATGGCGCAAAATTAGCGCAAAATATTTCGTGACAATCAAAAAATCCAGCGGCGTAAAACGCCGCTGGATTCTCAAATAAATTAGCTCTTACCTTTTCGAATTAGGCAACTAGTTTGGCAAAAAATCGCTGCACTCTTTCGAAGATATAATACATCACTGGAACGATTACTAACGTTAAAAAAGTAGCGAATGTTAAACCAAAAATCACAGTCCATGACATTGGGCCCCAGAACACGACGTTATCTCCGCCGAAGAATATATTTGGATCGTTCTCACTAAAAAGGGTATAGAAATTTATATTCATCCCTGTAGCTAATGGAATCAATCCCAATATCGTTGTAATTGCCGTTAGTAATACTGGGCGTAACCTAGTTCTCCCAGCCTCTACAATGACTTCTATAAGCTGTGCTGTGGGTAGCTTTTCATCTTCACCCAAACTCAATTCATCGTGCTTTCTTGCGGTAAGCTGTTTGATGAAATCAATCAAAACAATAGCATTATTTACAACTATACCAGCCAAAGAAATAATTCCAATCATCGTCATCATAATGACAAATTCCATACGGAAAATAACCAGCCCAAGGAAAACTCCAATTAAAGAGAACACCACAGTAACTAGGATAATGAAAGGCGTTGATGCTGAATTAAATTGGCTCACAAGTATGAGGAAAATCAAGAATACAGCAATCAACAGCGCTCCTGAAAGGAAACTCAATTCCTTCGCCTGCTCCTCTTGCTCACCAGTGAAATCTACTTTTACTCCACGAGGAAGATCGTAGCCTTCCATGACTTCCTTAATTCCATTAACCACCTCAGTAGGGTTAGCACCTTCCAACACATTAGACTGAATGGAAATAACTCTCTTTAAATCAATTCTCTTAACAGAGGAGAATGTAGAAGTCTTCCTAGCTTTGGCAACTGCGGATATAGGAACCTGCTTGATACGTCCAGTAGCCTGATCACGGAAAGTCACCTTTTGATTCATCAAGTCCTCAACGTTGTACCGGTATTCGTCAGACATCCTAA
>PXYR01000138.1 GCA_003023665.1 Bacteroidota bacterium | reverse complement strand
CTTTTATATTCATACAAGGTGATTATATTTGCACCCCATCAATGGCGAGGTAGCTCAGCTGGTTAGAGCGTCGGATTCATAACCCGGAGGTCGGGGGATCGTGCCCCCCTCTCGCTACAAGAAAGCCCTTCTTAACGAGAAGGGCTTTTTAATGCTCTAATAACAAGTGATTGTAATTTCTAGCTTACTTGGTTAACAGACTTTGCTTGTCAATCCAAATAACATGTTTTGGCCTTAAAGAGTTATTGCTTTTGCTTCTAAGCCGGGACCTTTTTTGGTCTAATTCGTAGTTCATCAATAATTTGAATTATTGAGTACATCATTTTATTTTTTTTACAAAAAAAGTTATTTTCGATAATCAATCCTTTAAAACTATGCTACGCAAAAGTATATTACTCTACATTCTTTGTGTCTGCTCAAGCCCCTTATTAGCCCAACGGAATATTGGGGTAGGCGTGAACGCAGGTACGAATGGTCTTGGAATTCAATTAGGATATAAACTTTCGGATAATTTCTTTATCAAATCAAGTTATTCTAACATAAATCTAAATGTTGAGGATATTGATTTGTCTACTGATCAAGTAAGGCAGAAAGCCAATTTTAGTTATCTACTACAAAATGGAGACTTAATTCTAGACATCCATCCATTCAAAAATTGGTTTAAAATCTGTGTGGGTGGAAGCTACAACTTCCAGCAAAGGACTCTCGTAGGTTTGTCTTTACAGGACACTGTTTATGCGGGTGAAGATGGAGATGACCCAGATGATTTGGGTGATTTTATTCTTTATCCAGATGATTTAGGTTTTGTGAACATTGACTTTTTATGGAATAACATAAATCCATATGTAGGCCTAGGATTTGGCCGAGCAGTACCTAAAAAACGCGTAGGCTTCAGCGTAGATTTTGGCGTGAATTATATTGGTAAAATAACCATTGAATCTGAAGATTCAGGTATGCTTGTTTATGATGATTATCAATCAAGAAGTCTGGAGGAATCACTCGATACTTATCGCTGGTTGCCTAGGCTTCAGTTTGCCTTGTCTGTTTCTCTCTAAAATCAATACCAACCCAATTATGAAAAAATATATTATTCTTTTATCCCTATTCACAGTATTAGGATGTGAATCACCTAGAAACATTATTGACAACTTTACTTTGGGTATAGCATCAGATTTAATGGATTATACTGCGGGTATACAGGTATTCGATATTGCCGATTCCTCAAAAACCATATCAAACTTAGAAATAGAAATACTTGGGAACTTACAGAACCGTATCTATGATGTAAACGGAAGAACATCCATAGATTTCTTTGAGAA
Source organism: Bacteroidota bacterium (assembly GCA_003023665.1). Taxonomy (GTDB): domain Bacteria; phylum Bacteroidota; class Bacteroidia; order Flavobacteriales; family Schleiferiaceae; genus UBA10364. Next base: position 3,342 of record PXYR01000138.1, on the reverse strand, counting down.
TACAACTGCTTTAGGGCTGCATAAAAGTGAAAATCCAATTGATGAGCAGGATGTAAAGCGAGTAGGATTTATTTTAAAGGCCCCAGGTTATGTGGATTATCGAGGAGAAATTGCTTTTGTTTTTGATGAATTTCAGCAGAGTTTAACTATTCCCATGTTGAGTTTAGATAGTCCTCCAAAGGGTGTGAGCTTTTCTGAAAGTACCTATACATTATCAGGTGGTGTAACAACGCAACCAATAAGTTTTACAATGCCCACATCGGATTCAATCAGCGTTGGTTTAAATATAGATATACCTGCAGGAATTGAATTTATTAGCGCAAATGGAGATACGCTGAGCGGTTCAGACTTAAGCTTAGAAATAGGTCAGTTTGATCCTTCAAATGAAGCAGCCACTACCATATTTCCGGGTGGTTTCAGCCAGGACTCTGTTATTTCGGAGGACGGTACGTCTGAATCAGGTGAATTCTTTACTGCAGGATTTGCTGCTTTAGACATGTACGTGGATGGGCAAGAGGTTAAGAACTTTAGTCAGCCCATTCTCGTGACAATTGACCTTGCAGACAGTGCTTTTAATCCTACTACCAACGCACTGGTTCAGGTTGGAGATTCAATGCCTGTTTGGTCTTATGATGAAGTTGATGGAACGTGGGTCTATGAAACTACGGGAATTGTAAGTCAAGGTGTAGATGGTTTAGAATTAGCCTATTATACTACACACCTTTCTTGGTGGAATCTAGATTTCTGGCGCAATCGCTGCTGTTATTACTGCGGCGGGGTTTCCATAAATATGCCGAATGATGCAGCAGGCTGGTATAGAATGAAAGTGAAATACTCGAATTCGAATAGTTATAGAAAATACGTTTATCAATATTTGTATCCAGGAAAGGTTATTAGATTTTATCGCTCTGCAAATTACAATTGGGATTTCCTCTTCGAGACTTATGATGGAACGCCTATTGGTTCAACATTGAATAAAAATATTTGCTCCGGCACCATTCATCCCGTCAACTTAAATCCACCCGTTCCTCTTAATTTAACACTTGATGTGGAAGGGTTTTGTCCTAACGATGCAACGCGATCATTCCGTCCTTCATTTTATGTCTACTATAAACCGATATCTAGGAGTTATTATAGTTATTTAACCTATTGTTATCAAGGCACCGCAAGTACGAACAGATTATCTGATGGAGCGACCTATGATTTTAAGGTTTATTTCTATGATTATGCTTTTGGTAACGGTTGGCAGGTCCATGAGGAAAGAAGAACAATCGATGCCGCCCAGCAGACTTCTTTTAACTTTTTGATTGATGTTTCTCCCTACGGACTCTGCGATTAGGCTGATTCATTCCTTAAGTGAGACATAAAAAATTTAGTAGAGTATAATCAGTTTTTTTGAGTATTCATTGAAGAACTCTCAGGACGTGAATAAATATCCTTTTTAAGAATCTTTGATTTAAAAACCGATTGAATAATTTTAAATACTGCGGCCATCGCATCTTTCAATTCCTCAGTCATTGTGCGTTCTGGAAAGAATAGGTTATAAGTTTCTTTGGACCATGGATTTTTGAAAATGTTGAGATACTTTTCATTGTCGACAGGGTTAATAAGAACTTCCATTTTATCCGTCCAATGAACCTTCGTGTTTAAGATATCAGGGTGAGTTCGCTCCAATATTTTCCAACCAATAGAATTTTTTGGCAAATACTCTAAAAAGAAGTCCCCAAAATCTTGCTGAACACGAAACCCGATTTTATCTTTTTCGAACATCACAATTTTGTGATCTATTACCATGATAATCCAACGGTGAGACGCTTTAGGGGCTAAATATTCGCCCATTAAACTTGGTGTTTCTAAATATCCCTGTTTTCCCACTCTAAACATCTCATTTAAGAATTGTACAGGGTTGTCTACATGTTCTAAAACATGACAGCAGAAAACAAAATCGAAGCTATTATCATCAAAATCCAATTTTTCGCCATTGCCATAAACTACCTCTTGATGTTTCAGTAGTCGCATGTCCCATTTTCTGTGGGTATTGTCTTCTGGATTCTTTTCTACTACTACATTTGCTCTTGGATGCGGATGATCACCACCGCCAATATCCAAAACCTTATATTTTTTAGGTAGTTTGAAATACCTGTTTTTGGGTTGCTTCATATCTAACAATTGTCACCATTTGACAGTAGAAAATATCAATTGGTCTTAAAATCAGTTTATTCGTGATTGGCAAACTTAGTTGAAATGTAATTGCTTTATTTAGGAGGTAGTTGAATGTAATCATATTTGAAAACAATGCTTATACGCATCATTTATCCCTTGCTTTCCATCATGAAATAAAGAGATTGATCACGGCTACTCCTCAATGAAATCCAAGTCTCTTCCAAAGGTTTCTTGCAGTCCGTAGATTGCCCAATATGTAATTGCCATCACAATTGCGGCAGTAGCAATCCCTGAATTGACGTAGGTGAGAGAGCCTTGAAACAAGAGAAATAATGCTGTAATACCATTTAAAGATCCACGAACCATGTTTGGAATGGTGGTGGCGGCAGTAGCTCTCAAATTGGTTCCAAAATTTTCTGCGCCAATCGTCACAAAAACAGCCCAAAAACCAGTTCCAAATCCCATGACACCTATAGACAGATATAACTGAATAGAACTCTTAGCGGTAAAGAATAAAAGCATTCCAATCATTGTAATGGCATAGAAAACATGCATAGCTTTTTTTCTTGATTTGAAGTATTGTGAAAGTAGCCCGATGATTACATCACCAATTGCAATGGCACTATAGCTGATCATTATTCCTATGCCAGGATCAATGACCGTTTGAATATTCATTGCTTTAGCAAATTCCGGAGAAAAACTAATCAATATTCCTACCACGAACCAAGTAGGTAGCCCTATTAGAATACTACGCAGATAGCGCATAAATCGCTCACGATTATTGAATAACATTAGAAAATTCCCTTTGACTACATGACTACTTTTACTGATCTTATGGTACAATCCGCTTTCAAAAACACTCATCCGCATTAACAATAGGGCTAAACCCAGTCCGCCACCTATGAAATAGCATGTACGCCAATCAAACCATTGGGAAATAAAAAAGGCCAATACGGCGCCGGTTAGTCCAACACCGGCCACAACAGAGGTTCCAATTCCTCTCTTATCTTTTGGAAGAAGTTCGCTCACTAGAGTAATTCCCGCCCCAAGTTCGCCGGCAAGTCCAATTCCGGTAAAGAATCTAATCCAGGCATATTGAGGAGCGGTTTGTACAAATCCATTTAGCACATTACCAATAGAATACAAAGCAATGGATAAGAATAAAACTCGTGTTCTGCC
>PXYR01000137.1 GCA_003023665.1 Bacteroidota bacterium | reverse complement strand
TTTCATAATTCAATAGCCCCGTCTCTTCATCCACGCCATAAAATTCAGCATGATACGTTTTTCCTGAAAAGTTCACGGGGGAACCATGAGTTAAATGACCACCATGACTTAAGTCAAAACCAAGCACAGTATCTCCAGGTTTCATCACCGCTAGATATACAGCTGCGTTTGCTTGAGAACCCGAATGTGGCTGTACGTTTACATAAGCTGCTCCATAAAGTTCCTTGGCACGTTCACGAGCCAACTCCTCCACTTGATCCACAATTTCGCAACCTCCGTAATAACGTTTTCCGGGGTATCCTTCAGCATACTTATTGGTCAATACAGAGCCCTGGGCCTCCATAACCTGCGGTGATGCAAAGTTTTCAGATGCTATAAGTTCTATTCCCTTTATCTGGCGTTGTTTTTCCTGAGCGATTAGGTCAAAAATGGTAGTGTCTCTCATGATCTCTTTATGAATGGCTAAAAATACATTGAACTCATGTATATCACTAATAACTTACAAGGTGAATTTTTCACATTAAAATGGCGACGACCAACGAACGTCAGTGTACAGGTTTGAGCCCGTCAATGTTTTAATAAACGCCTCTAAATCATCTCTTTCCAAATAGGTTAGCTCTAATTTAACACTAGCAGCCCCCCTATTCAATCTAGAGTCAACACTTGTATTATTAACATCTGGGATGACTTGATTGTAGTGTTCTATAACAGTTGTGAATTCCAGAAAACCTCCAGTATGCATCATGGGTGTATTAACTATTCCATTTGGGCCAAAAATATCTCTCAAGGTCGGTGACCTGGTATTCGAAGTGTCAAATCCTGCAGGATTGCCTGCTTCAGTGTCTACCCCATTATTTTGGCTTAAAGGATCTATATCAAATTCAGGAGGTCTATGACAACCGGCACAACCTGCTCCTCCCCCTACACGAACGTTTTGACTATTGAGTTGAGGGGCTTGTAAAAAAAGATGTTTTCCATTCGTCTCTGAACCAGAAAAATTATGAAACTTATTTTCAAGGTTGATTGCCTTTTGTAACCCTCTATCGAACTTTGAGTCAAAGCTCTCAATTGAACTAACAAAATGCTCTAAACATTCTGCAATATGTACTTCGCTTATGGCAGTATTGGATTTGTCAAAAGCCCAGTCAAATAGTTCAGGATAGTAATCAATAGTTACTAGTTTGTCTAATAAACTATCCAAACCTGGTTGATTTCCAGTACCGCTAAACCCCATTTCAATATGGTCTTGAATTGGTTGAGTGACTTGATTATTGAGATTCACCGCCCTCCTATCCCAAAACATAGCAGGTAAATCGGCAAACCTTGTATTGACCAACCTCATACTTTGTCTAGAGGTAAATCCACCGTTTAGCCCCATGCTCTGTTGAGAGGTATCTCCAAAAGCATGGGATTGAATATGGCAAGACCCACAGGAAATACTGTTGTTTAAACTAAGTTGTTTGTCATAAAACAGCACTCTACCTAAAGTTGCTTTACGATCGTCAACATCACCACCTATTCTGTTGTCTCGGTGAATATAATTGGGCGCATTACTACTATAATCTAAAGGCGGCTCTAAAGGAAAATCAACTCCAAAAACTCTGTAAGCAGCATCTAGCTCAAAGTTGCTTGAACCTCCTCGACCGCAAGAGGTGAAAACAATAAGTACTAAAATAAATGCTGTTTTCTTCATTTATCGCACCAACTCTATTTCGTTTATGAGCCATTGCTGTCCGGCAAACTTGTCAATAATGAACAGTAAATAACGGCTATCTACCATGATGTTACGACAGATATTTGCGTCAAAATTCACATCACTCATAGTCCCCTCCCATATACGATCGAAGTTTAAACCTATAAGTTCCCCTCGTCCGTTCAATACAGGAGAACCGCTATTACCTCCAGTAGTGTGATTGGAAGCAATGTTACAAACGGGAAGCTTACCGTTCTCTGCATAATTTCCATAATCTTTGGAATTGTATAATTCTATAAGTTTGGCAGGCATGTCAAATTCATAATCACCGGGTCTATATTTAGCCATGGCACCCTCCAAGTAAGTAGTTGTGCCATAAGAAACAGCATCTCTTGGATGTACTCCTTCTAGTTTTCCATAAGTAACACGCAGGGTGCTGTTGGCATCTGGGTAGAAATTACGCTCAGGAAATACTTCTATTAGAGCAAGCATATACTTTGATGAAAGCTCTGTTGCCTTTTGCATTAAAGCATTATCTGGCGATACGTCTTTGAAAGACTGAAAAGCAGCTCCATGAAATTCCAATGCAGTAGTGGCAATTTGATCGATTTCAATTTTTTCACCCTTTTGAGCTATGGCGACAAGAGTTTCAATTTCATTGTGGACCAACCTCACAAAAGATTCCTGATCATGGTCTCCAATGAGATTAGGAAACGTTTCAAGCGCCATAGCAAGCATTGCAGTAGTTGTCTTTTCGCTTACTGTGCGACTGTAATTTTTATTGAATTCAATCAATGTTTCAACTAAATTCAAATCGTCCTTAACACGTTGTAGTTTGCTCATTAAGGAAAACCACTCCATGCCGTAGTATATCGTTTCAATGAATTCATTGCGCTTAATTTGGGCTTCAGCAAGCTGTGTTTTGTTCACCACGATGTCATTCAGGAGACTATTGTATTTATCCCAAAGGATGGCATCTGCCGCAATGCGGGCAGTAAACTCCGCTTCTAACTTACGTTTGCGATCAAGTCCTTTAGAAAATTGTACCCCTTCAATTTGGCCAATCCACTTCTTCCAACCATTGGCAATGCGGGCATATTTAGAGGCGTATTTCAGTTGTACTTCTGCATTGGCTCGCATTTCAGCATCCATAATGGTAAGCAGTACATTTCGAATTTCAACTCTACGAACATTTTCCACATTGACCAATTGGTTCATCTCAACTGCAGTCAAATATTCTTGGGTACGACCAGGATAGCCAAAAACCATGGTGAATTCGCCGGGAGTTCTTGGTGCAATATTTACCTTCAAATGCTGTGCTGGTATAAATGCAGATTCGTTTTCATCGTAAACGCGGAAAAGGCTAAAATCGCCAGTATGGCGAGGAAAAACCCAATTATCTGTATCCGCACCAAACTTTCCAATAGAACTTGGAGGTGCACCCACTAAGCGTACATCATTGTATTTGATTGTAGCCAGAAGGAAAAACTGGTTATTGTTGAAAAATGGAACTACCTTATAGCTCAACGCCGAATTCTCCGCTTGTTTGGCTTCTATGATTTGTGCTTCAATTGCTTTGAATTGGTCTCCTGCATTCGCCAAGGAATTAGTTACGTCCTCCATAAACACCAATTGCTCAACGTACAACCCCGGATTCTTAAGCTCTTCTGACATTGAATTCGCCCAAAAACCATCTTTCAAATAATTATTTTCTAAAGTGCTCTGTTTTTGAATTTGCCCGTAACCACAGTGGTGATTGGTTAAAACCAGTCCCTTTGCAGAAATGAACTCACCGGTACAAAAGCCGCCAAAACTTACTATGGCATCCTTCAATGAACTATTATTCACGCTATATATGTCCTCCGCGGTTAGCTCGCAGCCCATGGCTTGCATCTCTGCTATATTGTTGTTTAAGAGCATTGGAATCCACATTCCCTCTTTAGCAAGAGTGATTTGGAAACTTGAAATAATTAACAGTAGGGAAAGAAATTTCTTCATCTTAAGTGTTGTAATTTGCATGCCATAAATTTAATGAAACAATGAAGAAAATACTCATAATAGCAGCAGTTGCTTCCTTTCTTTCTGCATGTAACAATAACGTCTCAGAAGGATTTGAACTTACCATTGATATTCCAAGTGCTGGGAACAGTCCTGTAAAAGTTTCCATTGAAGGTGATTCCATTATTTACGACGGGAACTTGACTGATGGTAAATTGTCCGCTAGCATTGATCCTATTGATAATCAATTTACAATGGTTCAAGTCTTAGAGCTTGGGCAACCCACAGTATATTATCATGACGGAAGTGACGTAAGCGTAACTTTTGATGAAGAAACTGGGTATAATGTTGAAGCCGGAGTAATGAACGATTCAGCTGACGCGCTGAATGCAAGAGGTGCTTTTTTTGGGGAAACTATGCAAGTGCTTGAGCAAAAGTACATGGTTGCCATGGACTCTGGAAACGTTCAAGTTCAAAATGAAATTCGCGCTGAGGCTATGCAGCTAATGGAAAACCAAAGAAAAATCAATCTTGATTTCGCAAAACGAAATGACATTCTTGGCGCTGCAATAGTGCTATCGGGTCAAGGGGGCGATTATTCCTACGAAGACCTCAAAGCTGTTTTTGAACAGGTAAGTGAGCAATATCACAATGCTCCAGATTACATCAAATTGAGTGAAAAAGTAGGTGTTTTTGAGCGTTCATCAATTGGAACCAAGTTTAAAGATTTTTCACAAGCAACTCCTGATGGTGAACTTCTAGAAGTTTTGGCAGTTGATGGTAAATATGTCTTAGTTGATTTTTGGGCCTCATGGTGTAAGCCTTGTAGAGCTGCTAATCCTGCATTAGTGGCATTGTACAATACCTACGCAGGAAAAGGTTTCAACATACTCGGTGTAAGTCTTGACAGAGACGAAAACTCGTGGAAGCAAGGCATACTAGAAGACGGGTTGCCTTGGCCGCAAGTATCA
>PXYR01000026.1:1998-17867 GCA_003023665.1 Bacteroidota bacterium | reverse complement strand
TGGTGTGATGTTGCCAATATGCTTCGCGTTCAGCACGAAAGACAGGATTTGAAGTATTTCCCATCTATCGCTGAATACAGAGCACAATATGGCTTAACTATGGAGCATTTAGATGCACTGGATAAACCTATCGTTGTGATGCATCCTGGTCCTATTAATCGTGGGGTGGAAATCACATCAGAAGTTGCAGATAGCGAACATTCAATTATTCTTGAACAAGTAGAAAACGGCGTGGCAGTGCGTATGGCCGTGCTGTATCTATTAGCTGAAAAGCGCAAACTAGGTAATTCTTAATGAGTTTCGAGTTGGTTGTTCTAGGTGCGGCGAGTGCCACACCTACCTCCAATAGTTATACGACCTCTCAACTACTAAAGATGAGGGAGCATTATTTTTTGATTGATTGCGGCGAAGGAGCACAGAAGCAATTACGCAGGTCCAGGACCAAATTCTCAAGGATCAATACCATTTTTATTTCGCACCTGCACGGCGATCATTTTTTTGGCCTAGTTGGATTATTGAGCAGTTTTCATTTACTCGGCAGAACCACCCCATTGACCATTTATGGTCCTCCAAAATTAAAAGAGATTATCCTTGCGCAATTTAGGGCAGCGGGAACCTTTACTGGCTATCCTATATCTTTTGTTGTAACCCAGCACAAAGTACCTCAGGTTATTTTAGAGACAGAGAGTTACACGGTTTCAAGCTTTCCATTAAAGCATCGTATAGCAACCACAGGTTTTAAGTTTGAAGAGAAGCCACAAAAACGTGGTTTAAACAAGGAACGTGCAGATGAATTGAATATACCCATCTGCGATTACCATTGGATTAAGGAGGGAAAGGATTGGACAGCTGATGATGGAACGGTAATTCCGAATGATGAAATAACATTTGATGCGCCAAAGCCGTTGAGTTATGCGTTTGCATCGGATACCATGTATGTTCCTGAAACGGCCAAATACGTCCAAGAAGTTACCTTACTCTATCATGAAAGTACTTTTTGTGAGGATAAGTTGGAACGTGCAAAACAAACCATGCATGCTACAGCGGTGGAAGCTGCCACAGTTGCCAGGGAAGCTCAAGCTTCGCATTTAATAATAGGTCATTTTAGCGCTCGTTACAGAAATCTAGATCAATTTGAAACGGAGGCTAAGACCGTATTTAAAAATACATTACGTGCTAGAGAATTGCACAATTACAAGGTCTCTAACAAAGGTATTACAGTGAAGAATCTAAGATCAACCAAGGATGAGGAATAAGGCCCTAGTCGTACTTTTCTTTACCATATTCATGGACTTGATGGGTTTTGGATTGATCATTCCAATACTTCCAATCTATGCAAAAGAATTGGGAGCAACAGATGCAATGGTGGGACTCTTAGGCACAAGCTTTAGTATCATGCAATTCATTTTCGCGAGTTTTTGGGGCGGTCTAAGTGATAGATACGGCAGAAGGCCTATCATCCTAATAAGCATTGCGATTATGACCTTGGCCTATGTGCTTTTTGCGAATGCCACTGTACTATGGTTGCTGTTTGCAACAAGAATGCTCAAAGGTTTTGGAGCTGCAAACCTCAGTGTGGCGCAAGCCTACATTAGTGATGTTGTCCCGAAAGAAGAACGCACCAAGGCGTTTGGAATTATAGGAGCTGCTTTTGGTCTAGGTTTCATCTTTGGGCCATCTATTGGTGGCTTAATCAATGAATATCACGGGGTAAGTGGTGTAGGTTATTTCGCAGCTGGATTGAGTTTAATCAATTTGGTCTTGGCCTACTTCTTTTTAGGTGAAACGCTTCAAGAACGCGCAAAGTCGATTGCCCTGTTTCCAAATCCATTTAAAGATATTATTCGTTTTAGATCTTCCTCAGAAATCAGTTCATTGTTTACCATAAACTTTGTTTATGTGCTTGGCTTTAGTATGATGCAAATCACATCTACCTTGTTGTGGTCCGAGCATTTTGGATTAAGTGAATTGCACATAGGGTATACATTTGCGTACATAGGGTTTTTAGCTGTGGTGATTCAAGGCGGGTTAATAGGTTATTTTAATACCTGGTTTGGCGAACGTAATCTGCTATTTTTTGGCACTCTATTGGTCGCTATTGGTCTTTTTTCCATGCCGTTTGTGCCTACGGATAGGTTTTATTTGGAATTGGTTTCAATGACGCTATTGTCTTTCGGTAATGCATTGCTAACGCCCACTGTAAGCAGTCTTTTAACAGCATATGCTCCAGAAGATGCTCAAGGCAAAGTCCTTGGTACAAATCAAAGCGTTGGTTCTCTTGCTAGAGTGTTGGGGCCGGCAATTGGTGGCGCCGTTTATGGTCTTCACTTCACTTATCCTTATGTTCTTGCAGGATCTATTACGCTTGTTGTTAGCGTATTAGCAATCAGATTACGAAAAAGAATATACAGCACGTAAACTTTTTTTAATATTTAGTTGTTGTAACATTCATTGGGGTATTTTTGTGCCCATATTCTAACCACTAAAAAAATTAAAAATGAAGAAATTTTCAATGTTTATAGCTGCTTCTCTACTAATAGTGGGTTGCGCTGGAGATAAAGCAACAGAGGTAACTACTGGCGATGCTCAAGAAGTAAATGAAGTTACAGAATCAACTACTTATGAAGTGGGTACGTCAACAATCGCATGGAGAGGCTTTAAATCATTTGTTAATGATGAACATGTAGGTAATATTGGTATTTCAGACGGTTCTTTTGAAGTTAGTGACGGCAAGGTTGTAGGTGGCTCTGTGATTATTGACATGAATTCCATTGAAAACACAGATATTGAAGATGAAGGAAAGAGAGGCTATTTAGTAGGTCATTTGAAATCACAAGATTTTTTCTTTGTAGATAGTTTTCCAACAGCTCAATTTGAGATTGTAAATGTCAAGGAAACAGAGGGCGACGCTACAAATAGCATTGTGGTAGGAAACCTAACTATTCGCGGTATTACTCACAGTATTGAATTCCCCGCAAATATTAATGTAGATGAATCGGCGGTTAGTTTCAGTGCTCCAACATTCGGAATAGACCGTACGAAATGGGATGTGAAATTCCATGATAAAGATGATGCGTCTATCGCTGAATCTTTAAAGGAGAAATTAATAGATCATACCATTGAATTGAACTTTGATTTGAATGCAACGTACACCATGTAATAGGCTCACGTTTTGCAATAGACTATAAAAAAGCCCCGCATTCGCGGGGCTTTTTAGTTTAATATGTGTTGTAAAGCAGGTTCAATTTCTTCATGGGTAAAGACGAACCCAGCCTTTAAGATTTTCGCGTTACTTACTTTCTGACTCATTAGTGCAAGAGTGGCCATTTCACCTAATACTAGTTTTAATGCAAATGCAGGGACTGAAGGTAGGACCATAGGTCTTTTTAAAACCTTACAGATTTTTTTAGTCAAAGATTTGTTGGATAAGGGAGTAGATGCTACAGCATTATAAGGGCCGCTGACCACATCGGAAATTGCACAATAAATAAACATTTTGGCAAGGTCTTCCACGTGAATCCAACTTGTCCATTGCTTTCCGCTACCCAATGGAGAGGCCACTCCAGCTTTGGCTAAAGGGACTAGTTTGCCTAAAACCCCAGCGTCTTTATCCAATACAATTCCAATTCGCAACTGAACACTGCGCCTAGAAGGTGATTCAAACATTTTCGTGTAGCGTTCCCAATTTTCAGTAACGGATGCAAGAAAATCATTGGCAGCTGGTGTGTGTTCTGTAAATAATTTGGAAGATGAACTGCCATAGTAGCCAATGGCACTTGCGCTTACACAAGATTTAGGTCCTTTTTCCAAACGATTCATGGCATCTATTAGAACTTTTGTGGTATAAACCCTTGAATCATTGATTTCTCTTTTATACTGGGCAGTCCATCGATTGCTCACCGAGGCTCCGGCTAAATGGATGAGATGATCACAACCTTTGAGCGCTAAATCATCAATTTCCCCCTCTGCGGGGTTCCAATAAAAGATGGAGACTCCTTTCCATTGTAATTCTTTTCTGGTGCTGAGCACACGAACTTCATGCCCGGAACGTAAAAGTCTTTTTACGACCTCTTTACCAATAGAACCAGTTGCACCTGTAATTGTAAAAACTGCCATGACGAATTAAGCTATGTACCTATAACATTACAGAGAGATTTTTGTTATTCAACAATAACTCTTTTTTGCATGCACAACATTGAGCCTTACTTTAATTGGAGGCATCTTTATATAGCGAGTGATGATCCGCAAAGTCCATTTCATGGATATTTTAATAGCGAAGTCTATTATACTGACCGGATATATGATCACGTCATCCATCCACAATGGGATTCCATAGGATGTGAAACACTATTTCTTAAAGTGCTTTACGTGGATTATGTAATGGGGTATTGCGTTATTGAATTTTTGGGCGAATGGAATGACGCGGTGCATAATGATATTATGCGTCTCAAAAGAGATTTGGTAGATGAAATGATACCACTAGGTATAGATAAGTATATTTTGATAGGAGAAAACATTCTCAATTTTCACGCAGACATTACTGATTATTACGAAGAGTGGTTGGAAGAGGTACCAAACGGTTGGATGGCATTTTTAAATTTACGGGAACATGTTGTTCAGGAATTATCTGCCTATGGGATAGACCAATATTTTATTTTAGGAGGTGATTTAGACCATTTGGAATGGAGAACTAAGAAACCTGATTTGCTCTATGCAAAACTTCTTTCTGTCGTGAGTCGCCGATTAGGAATCTAAAAGGCTCAAGAACGCATTTTTGTCACTTTCCAAAGTGAACCATTGGGCATTCCCTCTATTCAATTCAAGCCATTGCATTCCCAAAAGATTCTCATCATTATTAATGAGTTCCCATGCATCTTCCTCTGCCTCATCAATGTTCGTGAAATAATTTAAGAGCAATTGTTCTTCAGGTCTGAATTTGGAGGAAAAACAATCTGTTGGCGTGAAGCAGTGAACGTAATTTAACCTTTGGCTCTTGCGGAATTCTTCTTCAACTTCCCGGTTGATACAATCAAGAAGTCCTTCGCCCAATTCGAGCCCGCCACCAGGAAACTTTTGGAGATGCACACCGTGCCACTTTTCCTTCATGACAAGAACCCGATTATTCTTTGATTTTATAATGGCATAACACCTGGCATTGAATTTAATCATCTTTTCCATGCTCGAGTCATTTCTCTTTTGCGTGGTGGGCCGGGTAAGGCTTCTACTTGGAACCCCACTTTCTTGAGCGTTCGTTTAACGCTCCCTTTGGCGCAATAAGTAACCAAGGCACCTCCCAAATTCATTGCATCAAAAAGACTTTGAAAAACCTCTTGTGTCCAAAGCTCTGGCTGGGCGCTGGGCGCAAAAGCATCAAAGTAAACCAAGTCAAAAGTGGGCTGAGGTTTATTGAAGACTTTCACGTCAATAGTACTTAATTCAAACGTGAAACCAGGTTCTATTTCAACGGGTTGACCGGGTTGAATGGAAAGTATTTCGGCCTCTTTATGGCTTCCTGTTTCTCGTACTTTTTGAATCTCTTCTTTATTTAAAGGGAATTTTTCGAGTGCCAAATAATGAATTTGTTTTTCCTTTCGCTGCTCACATGTTAGTCTCGCATTTAGCGCAGTGCCAAGACCGACTTCAAGTAGATGAATCTCCTTCTTTTGGATGGCGTTAAGGCCAGCATCAATAAAAACATGTTGACTTTCTGTCAAGGCTCCATGAATACTGTGGTAATGTTCATCCAGTTTAGGAACCCAGATGGTCAGGCTACCATCTGCTGATGTTGTAAAGTTCCTTGAACTGGGTTGAATCATAGGTTTACATACAGTTTCTCAATTCGAGGAATGGGGCCTTGGCAAAAATTCATGTGGCATGCAACACAACTTTTGACCAGATTATTGTGAGCGTCAATCTGCGCATCTACATCTTTCGCAGTACTCAATTGACCGTAGCTTGCAATAAAGGCTTCTGTATGTGGAGCAAAAGCGGGACCTACCATATGGGGTTCCGTAGGTTCAGCGGTAATCATCTTGAAAATGAGCTTGGAATTTGCCTCAGATAGTTCCCCATTTTCAAGGTTTTGCTTACGCAGCAGAGCTTCTTGATTTAGGGAACGCATTATAGATGCTAGCTCACTAGGTTGGTCCATAATTGGTTCCCAAGTTGAATTGGTTTCCTTTTTGGATTCAACAGAGGAGCACGCCCCAACAAATAGGGCTATCAGGGTTAAAACTATTAGTTTATTCATCACCGGACGGAACTGCAATTTTTACTCCTGTTGCTTTAAATTTCACTTCACCTGTAGGTTCGGTAATCGCTGCAATTTCTTCTTCAGTTGCACCTCTGTCTTCCGCATAATGGCGGAGTTCAGCCACAGAAGTGCTGTCCCAATATGCGTATCCTGTCATGACCATATTTTGACCTTGACTGTTGGTTGGAAGAAGAAATTCATAGTCGTAATCAACAAATAAGTTGTTGTTGGAATCTATTGCAGTTGCCATCCAGCATCCTTTAACGGTACATACTTTTGTGATTTCTCCTGCTACTGTTCCGTACATTGTGTCTCCCTTGGTTTCAAAGGATTCTACCATGGACGCAGCGCTGATAGCTCCATCTATGGAAAAGGTGCTGTCGCCAAAGTTCATAAATTCTTGAGCCAACGGTTCTGTAGAAACTTGTTCGTCAGAATTAGGAGATTGACAAGAAATCAGTAGGATAGTTGAAAGGCTCGCAATAAGAAAATGCTTCATTTGAAATATTTATTATACCGACAAAGTACTTTCGTCTTTGGTACTCGGTCGAGGTGAATTACACTTCCAAAATTAGTACATTTGTCGTCTCAAAGAAAGCAGAAGATGAAAATAGAGTTGACCAAAGAGAGCCGCAGATCAAACATCGATTTTTCAAACCTTCCTTTTGGAAAAAATATGTCGGATCATATGCTCGTTTGTCACTTTAAAAATGGGCAATGGCAGGAAGCAGAGATTCGTCCTTACGGGCAATTAGAGTTTTCTTACGGTTTACATGCTTTACATTATGGCCAAAGCGCATTCGAAGGAATGAAGGCTTACCGGAAAGAAGACGGCTCTGTTAGTATGTTTCGTCCATTAGATAATTTTGCTAGACTCAATAAAAGTGCAGAGCGCTTAATGATGCCTCAAATTCCAGAGGAATTATTCATGGGAGGCTTAAAGAAGTTATTAGAGATAGATTCAGACTGGGTTCCTGATGCAGAGGACCATAGTTTATATATTCGTCCGTTTTTATTTGCATCCTCTGAATTTATAGCTGCCCGTCAAAGTGATGATTACACCTTTTGTATCATTACTTCCCCTGTAGGTCCCTACTACAATGGTACTGTGAAAGTAAAAATTGAGCAAGAATTCACCAGAGCTACTGGTGGTGGAATTGGATTTACAAAGGCTGCTGGAAATTATGGTGGGTCATTTTATCCTACCTCAAAAGCCATTGAGCAAGGGTACAACCAAGTTATTTGGACTGACCATAAAGAGCATAAGTACATAGAGGAGAGCGGAACAATGAATTTAATGTTATTGGTTGGTGATACTTTCTTAACGCCGCCTTTAACGGATAGAATTTTAGCAGGTGTAACGCGTCGTTCCATCATACAGCTTGTGAAAGACCAAGGTTGGTCCATTCAAGAACGTCCTATTACCGTTGATGAAATTGTCAAAGCTGCTCGTGAGGGTAACCTCAAAGAGGCTTTCGGAATGGGTACAGCTGCGGTGGTCAGTCAAATTGATACTATTGGTTATCAAGGGTCGAATTATTCTATTCCTGTTCCTGCGGACGGAAAAGCCATGGAAATCAAACGTCTTCTGAACGATATTCGAATGGGTAGAAGTGAGGACAAATACGGTTGGATGATTGATTTGTCTGTTACTGAAACTGCTTAAATCTCAAACTGCTTAAGGGCTTTATAAAGTGTGGTGGTGGGCAGGCCCACAACCGCATTGTATTCTCCTTGTATGGAGGTCACCATAGTATGACCTATCCATTCCTGGATACCGTAAGCCCCGGCCTTATCAAAGGGCTTGAATTGGTCAACATAATAATGAATTTCTTCCATCGTCATTTTCGCTAAAGTGACTTGCACTATAGAACAGTAGGAGGTTATTTCCTCTTTTGTACTCAATGTAAGACCAGTAATAACTTGATGTGTCTTACCGCTCAGAGATTCAATCATTTGAACGGCTGACTCTTTATTGGAGGCCTTACCATATCTTTTATCACCGAGCCAAACCTCAGTGTCCGAAGTGATTCCTAATTCGTGATTTCCAAGTTTGGGTTGCAGCGCCATTGCTTTTTGTTCAGAGATCCATACAGCCGTTTCTTCACCGTTAAGATGCATGGGGGCATTTTCATCTGCATGGGTAACTAAAATTTTAAAATCAAATCCCATTTCTTTCAATAGAGAAGCTCTTCTAGGACTTTTGGAACCAAGGACCAATTGTTTATTTAGTTTCATAGTGCGCATACTTTACGTTCACCGCTCTTATAATCCAAAGATTCCAAGAATCCATTCGTCAATAGGGCTGTCTGAATTTGGGAAAAAGTCAAGACCAAACAACTTTCTAAGTTGGTAGATAATCATCACAAGCAATACAAAGGATCCAAAAATGATAATGAGAATTCGGTAAAACGGATTGTTTTTAATTCTAGTAACGAACCAAATACGTATGCCGAGTGTGCTCATCAGGAAAATACCTCTATACTTTGTTAACCTCCAAACGAGGTTATACCAAAGACTTTTCTTTAAGCGCTGTTCCATCCATTTCTTTTCGCTCCTTAAGTGGTATAGAGCAGGATGGTTTGGATGAGCGCTTTCGAGTGCTTTAATAGATGTGTTGACTTCTTTAAGCCTTACTTCTAATTGTATTTCTTCCTTAGCTTTTAACAAACGAGCGTGTAATCACTTACACTCAAAGTTACCATGTTCTATCTTGGGGGCGTCCCCACTTGCCTTGTATTTTTAACAATTGCTCAAGCACATCCCTTACACAACCTTCACCACCATTTATTGGGCTCACATAATGTGCAATAGCTTTTATTTCCGGAGCAGCATCTTGCGGAGCAGCAGCCAGTCTTACAAGATTCATGACATCATAGTCGGGAAGGTCGTCCCCCATATAAAGTATTTCTTCATCTTTCAGGTCGTAGCACATTTTGAGATCATCATAGGCGTCTATTTTGTTAGAAGCGCCTAAGTAAATATCCTTTATTCCAGCGCTTTCCAACCTGGTTTTTACCTCAGGTGACGAACCACCTGTAATGATAGCTACTCTAATGCCGTTGCGAATAGCAAGTTGCAAGGCATATCCATCTTTAGAATGCATTTTACGCACCGGTTGAGCACCAGGAACGAGTAAAATTTCTCCATTTGTCAATACCCCATCTACATCCAGTACTACGGTAGTAATATCAATAAAAAGCTCCTTATAATTCATGTCTATTGCGAATACTAGTGCTTAAATGTTCATACAATCCTTTAATTTCCTTTTGGCGGATAAATTCCAAATGATTTTCAATGGTATCATAATCTCCACGAATAGCTGGTCCTGTCTGAGCGTGTTTGGCTCCTAATTCAATCGCCTTACTTGGCCCTTGTTGCATGATTCCGTGCAGCACTTCAAAAGGAAGCTTGTGGTCCTGACAATAGTCTTCAGCCAAGGTGTACAGATGGTTCGTGAAATTGTTAACGATCACTGCGGCAGCATGAATTTTGGTCCGTTGTGCGCTACTCATTGAATAGAATTTTGCGCCAAGAAGAGTCACGGTTTCTTTGAGGATACTCAGGTTATTTTCTTGTGCGGTTTCAATTAGAAACGGAACGTTTGCCCAATCCACTGAAGCGCCCTTTGTGAAGCTATATAAAGGATATAGGACTCCGGCATTCCCCGTATCTACTTGAGGAATTATGCCGGCAGTATGTACCACAAGATTTGCATCTATGCGCTCACATACTTCTGTGGTTTCTTTATCCGAAACGCTAACGATTACAAGGTCTGCATCTATAGAAGTCGGGTAATCTCTAGCATACCATTGAACGCTCGCCATAGGCTTCAATGCGTCGTACAGATGCGTACCAAGATTTCCCTTTCCTATAATAGCAATGTTCATGACCGTCTAATTCTAGTGACTATTGCTATAAATGTTCCTATAGCAATCATTAGTGAACCCAGCCAAAGCAAATTGATCCATGGGAAAACTTCCGCTTTAATTAAGATAAAGGGTTCCTCTTCTTCTGTTCGCTCTGCAGCGGAAATCACTGGCTTATTCGTTTCGTAATTAATCCGCTCAAATCGGAATTTTAAGCCTAATTCTTCAATTTCTGCATCTACATGATTGGCCTTATCTCCTTGCACAGCATATACAGGCATTATCTTATACACACTGTCCTGCATGGTTCTTACGCTGATTCCTGCGCCCAAAACCACATAGTCCAATTCACCGTCAGAAGAAGGTGCTTCAACGACCAAGGTGTCTAACTGCACCTTATATTTTCCATAGAGAAAATGACTTTCACCTTGTAAGAGTTCCAAATCAAATTGATTTTTCCATTCTTCATCTCCCTTTTCTAATTCAGAACGAAGATCAGCATAGGTCACATGGGTGTAGATGTCTTTGCTCAAAAAATGTTTTGTGGAAGGTTCTGCCACATTGCCCATTTTTTCGTTGAGTTGAATACGAGGCTTTAGATTAAATGAACCTTCTAACTTTCCCTCATTCTCCTTGAAAAATTCAAGATTGTAGTTGAGGTAGTATCCTTCCTCTTCTTGTCCGGTCCAGCTTACCCAATAATCACCCATTTGAACGGTATCTCCTTCATGAATAAGTAGGTTTTCGTTAGCAGGGAATTCCTCATGAATAAAGGTCTTATTCTTTGAAATCACATCCTTATTTGCATTTGAGACTAAGGATCCGGCAATGATTAAACCAAAGCCAACGTGAGCAACGGTTGATCCTGCTACATTCCAATTTCCTTTTGCCCAGCGGATGAGAAATTCAAGATTTCCTATAATCGCATAATAAGATGCCCATAGGAGCAAAAAGTACATAGGATTCCACATTTTTAAGCTCCATGCGCTTAATAGCGCGCTCAAAGTAGTAGCGGCTAGCGTAAGAATTTGGCGTTTGAAGAAGAGGGCAGTGGAAGTTTTTCTATAGGATAGGAATTGGCCTGCTCCAATCAGTAATACAATGACAATGGCAAAAGGTACTTGAATGGCATTGTAGTGGTCAATAGGGTCACTCAGAACTTTGTCTTTGTCGTAAAGAGTCATTAGTCCTTCAGGACCAAAAAGCTTATTAAAAACTGGGTATGAGGTGCTTAGTGTGATTTGTAGTCCGCTTATCAGCAGCGTTAAGGCGCCAATGAACATCCAAAACTCGCGACTGTCCATACGGTCTTCCTTTTCTTTTTTAGGAAGCCCCTTATAACGTGCAAGCAATAGAACTAAAGATCCTATACTAAAGAAGAGTAGATAAATAAGCAATTGCCCGCTTAACCCTAAGTCTACAAAAGCGTGAACAGAACTGTCGCCAAGAACCCCAGATCTAGTTAAAAACGTAGAGTATAGCACCAATAAAAAGGTGAGAATGAGCATAAATAATGCAGAAGGAATGACGCCTCCTTTATTTTTTTGTACCAGCAGCAAGTGTGCACCAGCTGCCATAGTAAGCCACGGAACTAAAGAGGTGTTCTCAACAGGATCCCATGCCCAAAAGCCACCAAAGCTCAATGCTTCGTATGCCCAAGCTCCGCCCATTAGAATGCCTACTCCAAGAATGCCAACAGAGAAAAAACTCCAAATTAGGGCGCTATTAATCCAGCTTTTATAGTCTCTGCGGAGCAATCCAGCTATCGCATAACTAAATGGGACCAGGGTAGAGGCAAAGCCAAGGAAAAGCGTTGGAGGATGTATAGTCATCCAATAATTCTGAAGTAACGGATTTAATCCTGACCCATCTGCGAAATTTGGGAATCGAGTTAGGTAATCTGTGAATTGCGTCCATGGCAAACCCACGTTGTCTTGAAGCTCACGTACTAGTATGAATGGACTGTAACCAATGTGCATATCACCTATGTATACGCCCAATACCATACTTACAAGAAAAGCTTGTACGGCAGCAAAGACTCCAACCACAGGCCCTTCAAAAGACTTTGCACTGTAGGTTAGAATAAATCCGAGTACTGCATTCCAAAACATCCAAAGCAGAAAAGAGCCTTCCTGTCCTTCCCAAAATGCAGAAAATAAATAGCGCGCTGGCAAGTCCAAAGAGGTGTGTTTCCACACATAGTCAAATTCAAAGTAATGGTTGGCCATTATGAAAAATAATGTTCCAATTAGACCAAAAAGAGATACTGCATGAACACGGAAGGCGAACCTTCCTAATTTTTTCCAATCTTGACCTTTTGCATAATAGGCAAAGGTTGAAAGCAAAGCCATGGTAAAAGACAATGCAGTGAGTCCCCTTCCAAGGTTAGCGGCCCAAAGGTGTTCGCCAACGTATTCCATAGTTTATTTGTAAATCTTGTCCGAGTCTACCTCGTTCTGTTCGTTGTACTTTGAAGGGCACTTCATTAAAATTTCAGTAGCGATAAACGCGCTATCTGTTGCATACCCGGTCATAGTTATTTCTTCAGAACGTTCAAAATCCTGAGGTTTGGGTTGGTTGTAAATAACCTTGCTAATGTTGCCTTTTTTGTCTTTAGCCGTAAAGGAGAATTGAACGGTTTTTGGGTTGAAATCCATAGAGCCTTCCAAATCTAAAAAGCCAATTACCGTAGTTTTTTCGCCATTCAGCGCTATAGCATCTTCAAAACTGCTATAGGTGGAACTGTTGCCCAAACGAACCAAGGAGTATCCAATTAGGATGGCAATGGCAATGATGATTGCAATTTGACTATTTTTCATTTTCCAAGGCTGAAATTTTACGATCCATTCGATATAAATATCCTGCTAATCCCAAGAAAATAACAGCAATTACAGCGATAACCACGTAGATTTTCCCTTCGCTATACATGAAGTTTTTGGATTGAGCTAAAAGCGATATTGGCGCTGTGGCCGTAAGGGTCAAAAAGAGATTTTTCATGTAATGCTTAAATTCTTTATTCTGTAACGCAAAGAAGCGATCCAAGTTCCTATTAGGATCCATCCAATGACCGCTGGGTAAAAGATTAATCGAAGTCGATTATCCAAATCATAGGAGTTAAAGCCGGGATTGCCTCCATTACCGGGATGTAAGCTGTCCGTCATTCGTGGTAAAATACCAATGAAAACAATCATCATCACAAAGGCGAAAATGTTGTAGACTGCGCTGATTCTTGCTTTTTTTCGTTCATCTTCTATCCCATTTCGCAAAATGAAATAAGCCAAATAAATGAGAATGGTTATGGCACTGCCATTAAGCTTGGGATCATTGGTCCACCAAGCTCCCCAGGTAAATCGTGCCCAGATCATCCCCGTAAATAGGCCTAAAAAAGCGAAGAGCATTCCCGTCTCTGTAAGCGCTGCTGTTCTGCGGTCAGTATACAGGTTTTCCTTTCTTAAGAAGGCTATGGAATAAGCAAAACTTCCTGCCATCATAGCAACCATTGCAAACCACATACTTACGTGGTAAAACAGGTTTCTAATGCTTTCTTCAATGATGGGTAAGTCAGGGATGGAGGTTAACAGGCCAAAGATGAGACTGTACAGAACCAATACTACTCCAATAACTTTGTAAACTGTTTGCTGCATAGGGAATTTTAATCCTGCCAAAGATAAGGAAAGAGGAGGTAGGCAAGAAGGCCAATTGCAATATCTAATGTCACAAGTGAACCAATGATTGTAGCTGTTTCATCAAACGGCGCGCCCACCATTGCATACCTATTTATGGTACTTACTAATTTTAAAATAGGAAGCGTCAACGGCAAGGCTAAAATGGTGCTCAATGTGGCGTTTCTCCCTGAGCGTTCAGCAATCCCATTGGCCAGTGTAAGAATGATACTAAATCCCATGCAACCTAGCCCTAGCCCTAAGGCAAAAACAGTGGGTTGGTAAACTTCATTTCCATAGAATAAACTAAACAAGCCCCATGCTATTGCTGAAAGGAACAACATGTATAAGCTGTTGTAAATGAGTTTAGCTACAATTGTTTCTTTAGGGCCAGCTATGCTTTGATAGTAGTAGAAATAATCACCGCTTTCAAATTCAAAACTTCGACTTGCCTGCATTATGGACGCAAAAAACACAACCACCCAAAGTAAAGTGTTCCATGAATTGTCAGAGGCGTTACTGCCCCCAAGCAGGTAAATGAGATAGGTAATACCAATAAGATACAGTCCAAGAGAGAAAATTGCATTGGAATTTCTGAGCTCCTGCTTTGCGTACCGTTGAATGAGTAAACCAATGTTTGACATGAGGTATAAAAGAATCTTCAAATTTACTACAAACTTTAGCGGTTCATTCTTGTTCTTTTGATATTAATCAAATCCTAACAAAATGAAGTACCTTTTATTTTCAATTGCTTTGCTAGCTTGTGGTAACGAACCTATTCAAGTGACTCAATCATCAAATTCAAATAACACTATGGAACCTATCGATTTTTACTCCTTAAATGCCGAAACTATTGACGGAGGTGAATTTTCATTTGAGCAGCTCAAAGGAAAACGCGTACTTATTGTCAACGTTGCTTCTAAATGCGGCTACACGCCTCAATACGAACAACTCCAGAAGTTGCATGAACAGTACGGTGGAGACGATTTTGTTATTCTTGGATTCCCTGCCAACGATTTTGGATTTCAAGAACCCGGATCGGCTACGGATATAAAATCCTTTTGTAGTAAGAACTATGGCGTTACATTCCAAATGATGGCTAAGGTAAAAACCAACAAGTCTAGAGGACACGAGGTTTATCAATGGCTTTGTAATAAAAGTCAAAACGGTTCAAAAGATGCCAAGGTGAGTTGGAACTTTAATAAGTTCTTAATTGATGAAAATGGTCAATGGATTGCACATTACGAAAGCCGAATGAATCCTCTTAGTACAGAAATCACCAACTTTGCAGCTGGAAAGTAACAGCTATGAAACTAGATATTCTTGCCTTTGGAGCTCATCCTGATGATGTTGAATTAGGTGCAGGTGGAATTCTTGCCTCTCATGCGGCAAACGGTCTAACCACGGGTATTGTGGATTTGACTTTGGGTGAAATGGGGACTAGAGGCACACCTGAAATCCGATTAAAGGAAGCCAAAGATGCTGCCGAAATTTTAGGATGTGCCGTCCGTGAAAATTTAAAAATGCCCGATGGTCAAGTGGATTATTCTCATGAAAGTCAATTGACTGTGGCCACAATTATTCGTAAGTATCGCCCTAATGTGGTCTTGATGAATGCCCCAACAGACCGTCATCCCGATCATGGCAGAGCATCTAGGCTAGTAGAAGAGGCCTGTTTTTTAGCAGGCTTGCATAAAATTCAATTGGAGACAAATGGTATTGAACTTGAACCGTGGCGTCCTAAGAATATGTACAAATACCTTCAATTTTACAATTTAGAACCTCAACTTGTAGTGGATATTAGCGCTGGTTTTGAGAAGAAAATGGCTTCTATACGTGCGCACAAAAGCCAATTCTTTAATCCGGATAGCGAGGAGCCTCAAACGGTTATTTCTAGTGAAGGATTCTACCAATCGGTCATTGCAAGAGCTCAGGATTGGGGAAGAGTGATTGGGGCAAATTATGCAGAACCGTTAATTACGGTTAGACACGTTGGTGTAGGTAACTTAAATGATTTGCAGTAGCTCTGGGCCCGGATAGGATTAACCAAAAACCCCCGTGTGGCGCAGCCACACGGGGGTTTTT
>PXYR01000026.1:0-1698 GCA_003023665.1 Bacteroidota bacterium | reverse complement strand
ATCATGGACCAAATGACAATGTTCATGATTCGGCCGCTAAACTGCACCATTGGTACAAGCTGTGAACGCATCTCTAACCATCGGTAACTTTGTGCGTGTTGAACGGCGTGTCCAACTTCATGAGCCGCAACAGCTGCAGCAGAAACACTTCTTCCTGAATAGACTTCAGGACTTAGGTTCACTGTTTTATTTGCAGGATTGTAATGGTCTGTCAATTTACCCGCTACGCTTTCAATACGAACGTCATGAATGCCGTGGTCGTCCAACATTTTTTGAGCGATTTCTGCGCCAGACATGCCATTGCTCAACGCCTCTTTTGAATATTTTTTGAATTTGGCTTTTAGTCTTTGCTGCACTACTAGGCCAGCAACAACAAATAGAATGATTAATGCGAACATAAGGATGTTATAAAAATTTCGTTATAAACAAGGTTCAAAACTTATGCCGCAGAATGTTTCCATGTAACTTTGGCATAAATCAAATCTAAAGATGACAAAAAAACCTCTAATTCTGGTCACGAATGATGACAGTATTTCTGCACCAGGAATAAAAGTACTTACGGACATTGCAAATGACTTTGGTGAGGTTTGGGTTGTGGCTCCAGACAGCCCTATGAGTGGGAAAGGACATGCTATTTCATTAGATGTTAGTCTTAGAGTCAATGAAGTAAAAAGTAAAGGACCGCAAAAAGAATTTAAGGTGAGCGGAACACCAGCAGACTGTGTGAAATTGGCAGTAAACAAAGTGTTGCCGCGTAGACCGGATTTGATCCTTAGTGGTATAAATCATGGTTCTAATGCTTCTGTAAATGTTATCTACAGCGGAACGATGAGTGCTGCCGTTGAAGGAGCATTGGAGCGCATACCGTCCATAGGATTTAGTTTGTGCGAGTTTTCGTGGGAAGCAAGCTTTGAGGCAGCAAAACCAGCGATTCATAAAATTATTTCAAAGGTTGTTGAAAAGGGATTGACAACGGGTACATGCCTAAACGTAAATATTCCGGAGAATACCAAAGCACCTTATAAAGGAATTAGAGTTTGTCGCATGGCCATAGGAAATTGGGAAGAGGAATTGGATGAGCGCATTGATCCGTTTGGCCGCCCATATTATTGGCTCACCGGTAAGTTTGTGAATTACGATAACGGGGAGGACACGGATATTGCTGCGCTAGATGAAGGCTTCATTACAGTTGTGCCCATAACTGTTGACCTCACTGCACACCATGCTGTTTCCGCTTTAAACCAATGGAATTTTGAAGAATAGAAGAATATTAGATTATTTCGCCGGATTTTTCGTTGGCATTGGTGCGCCCATATTTAGCATTGCCATTGCTCTGGAAAATTATCCTATGCTTGCAGATATTGGCGATATTGGCAACCCTGCGTGGCGACTCGTGGTCATGCGCGCTATTACCTTTGGTGTGATTATCAATGCCGTATTGTTTTTTACAGCAATTAATTTTGAAAAGGACCGTGTGGCACGTGGAATTCTGCTGAGCTGTTTGCCTTCAGTGGCCGCTATAGTTCTGTTTCAATTCATCTTGCGATAAATGAAAGTTTTTTGGATAGCTGGTGAGCCATCAGGCGACTTACAAGCGGCCTCTTTAGTTAGAGCTCTTCATCAAGCGAATCCAAAAGTTATTCAGGCAGGATGGGGCGGTTCACAGATGACCGCCGCAGGGATGCAGCAGAAGTTCGA
>PXYR01000025.1 GCA_003023665.1 Bacteroidota bacterium | reverse complement strand
TAAAGAGGCTTTACTAAGTGCTAAAATCATCGTGACAAAAGTAGCAAATCAAAGCGCCATGTAGCCGTAAATTTACAGCAATACAAACAACCTGATTTTTATGTTGAAGGGAACAAAGTTCTACAGTATAGCAAGGGGTAAATGTCCGCGTTGTATGGACGGTGATATATACCCAGTGAACAACCCATACAGATTAAAGAACTTGACTGATTTGAATACGCGTTGTACTCATTGTAAGCAGAATTTTGAACCGGAACCAAATTTTTACTACGGTGCTATGTATGTGAGCTATGCTTATACGGTGGCTCTGTTCGTAGCTGTATATGTTTTTTTGGGGATCTTTTTGGATTGGAACATGTGGTCCACTATTGCTGCTTTGGCTATAGTTTTAGTGGTACTCGCTCCTGTGATTTTTAGAATATCAAGAACCACTTGGCTTTCCCTTTTTGTCAAATTTGACAAAGAAGCATCAAAGGATCATTTAAAACCTTGAAGGCAAACACTCTTCCAATAAATCTGTGCCATACATCAAATGTTCAACAAGTACCTTAGCTAGGTAAGGTGCCATTAAAACGGCTCTTGAACCCATACCCCCAAAAACCCAGGTATGTCTAAGTTCATGAGGTCCAATAATAGGCTTACGGTCTTTGGTAGCTGGGCGTATGCCACTCAAGTGTTCTTCGGTTTCAAAAGACCCTTCCCAGACTAAATTTAAATGTTCTTCAAGTTCTTTTCGCTTTTCAGCTGTGGGTCCTTTTTCAAATCCGTCCCAGGCATAGGTGGCTCCAACGGTAACCTTATTGATGCCTTCACTCAGCATAAAATACTTTTGATGAATACATTCATTAGTTAAAGGTTTATCAAGCGCTATACGTAGAAGTTCTCCTTTAACTGGAGCAAATCCTTGTTGTTCTAAAGATTGTGCATTAAGTGCCATTTGAGTGCCTTCACAGCTAATTATACCGTGGGCTCTAATATCTTCATAGGAAACTCCTTCACTATCCCGTTGTACATTCTTCCAGTCAAAGCGTTTTTCTCTAAATGAATCTGCTTGCTTCAACGCGTCATGAACCGCGTTCATGAAAGGCACAACTTGAAGTCTACCAGTATTTTTCATTTTACCGCTTTTAAATTTCCCTTTAATACCATTTGGAAGCGGTTCAATCTTGTCCTCTAAAAACGCCTTAAAACCAGGGGAATCGCACAATTCAGTCCAAGTATTCTGTTCGCTAGCATTATGAAATACCCTTCTTATTGAGATAGGATCAAAGAATTGACTTTCAGTCCACTTTTCTATATCGCTGTATATCCTATTCAATTCATCTATCATAGCATCTGCACGCCATACTTTCTTCATCCTTTTAAGAACAATTGGATTCCAAAGGCCGGCGGCTACAGAAGAACTTTTGTTTTCATTAGGTAAGTCAAACAGCATTACGTTAGCGCCATATTTCATGAGCATATAACTGAGTACGCATCCTGAAATACCTCCACCGACTATGATATAATCTACATGCTTAGACATAAAAAAACTCCTGGTACCAAAGGTAGCAGGAGTTTTTTATAAGGCAGGTCGTATAGAGACTTAATATGTCCACATATCGTGCTCTTTGTTTCGCAAATCTTCTTTGATTGCGGCAGCTTCAAGCAATTGTGACATGGCACTATTTCTCTTATAATCTGAAATCGTTCTATCGTAGACGTTATCTTCTTTAGTGACTACAGAATTGAATTTTCTAAAGTGCATGATTTGATCAAAAGTCAATCTTTGATTGTTATTTTTCTCATTATATGCCACAGCAGTTGCCATTGCATAACGCGCGTCTGGGAACCAAATCCAAAAAGGATTATACGTCAACGATTTGTTTTTGGGATCGCGCACCTCTGGTGCAATACCAATGATTCTATTCTTTAATTCACCACGTTGTTTATCAAAATACCAATCACTTTTCAAGTGGTAGGCAACAACATTGTTTGATTTAATAGTAAGTGTATCTATTGCCAAAGGTGGTCCAAAAGGATCGTCTGGATCTAGGATAGTATCGTAAGTCTCGATTTTATTTCGAACTTCTTCAACGGTCAACGGTAATTCAAATTTATCGTCAATAAAAATTTCTGTAATCGTATTTTCAGTTACTATTCCGTCTACTAATACGTCCCATAATGACTTGCGATCAGGCATGGGCTTGATGGGGTAAAACAGAGAGAGATTGATTTTTTCTCGTAGATCAATTCTTTCCCATTGACGCTCTGACCATAACATATCATCCTGACGTAGGAATGGGTAAGGAACAACTCTATTGTTTCTATAATGCTTGGTAGCCTCTGGAACAATACCGTCATCCGATGGGTCTAAAATCTGCGCATCAGCTGCATTGAAGGACAACACTACTGCAAATACTGCAAATACAAAGTTTTTAAATTTCAACATCTTAGTTCAAGTCAATTGTAATTGGCGCCACTTTTGGTCTTATTCCTTTTTTAGTGGACGCTTTAATATATCTAATAATAACTGGCGTTCCTGGCTTTGCCTTATCCAAGGCAGCCTTCGCGTTTGAATTCAACGTATTCCCTTTACAATCAATCGGTGCAAAAGGTGGAACAATAATTTGGAAACTAGTGACCTTCAGAGGCAATTCAAAATCAAAATTGTTGAATTTTGCTTCAACCTTAGCCTTTTTAATCAGGTTTGCTGACATTAAACCGTCGGTTTTTCCGAAGATTGAACCGGCCGCGTCAGGTAATGATTTAATACGGTACTTTTTAGAACCCATGGATTTCCAAGAATCACCGTCTTTGACACTAACTTTTACATCAATTTCACCCCCGCGATATTTTGATACATCAGCCGTGTAGTTACCTTTTCCATCTTTTTTGATTTCTGCATTGCTCACCTTGATATTTTCTGGATCGTAGCCAGGAACGGAAATTTCAAGTGGGTTATCTACTCCACGGTAGAGTACATTCATTTTGGTGGCCGCAATTACTACGTTAGGCGGTGCAACATTATAGGTTTGTTCTTCTATCAAGTATGGCACAGTCTCACCATTCGTAATCAAACGAATTTCGCCATTCCATTTCTGAGTACCCGTTTTTGAAGTAGGAAAGGAGATATTTGCCACACCACCAATGATATCTTCTGCTGGGATTTCTTCACCATTGATGATGAAGGTTGGGTCTTGAGTATCATCAAACGCGGCTAAAAGTACTTGAGCTTCATAATTATCGCCTCTAGTTACGTAGGTGCTCTTTGGGATGACTATCGGCTTAACTCCAGTTACCTTAATATCTCGCGCACTAATATTTTTTTGGAGATAATCAATAACATTGGCCTCTGTAGTGCGGACATCACTTTGCATTTTAGTAAGAAACGTCAATACCGAAATTAGAGGGAAGTGCTCGAATTTATGTTGCTCCCAACTGATAGTAGAGCCGTCGTGTTTATGGTCGCTTAAGTCGAATGTATTTTCAATAGAAGAAGTGAGCAGAGGACTATCTCCAGTGTTCGTTTTCATAAACTCACGGTAATCTGCTAAGGATGCTTTCAGGGTTGCCCCATTACCTTGAATTAAGAAGTAATTAGGAGAACTTTCTAAATCATCCATTTTGGCTGGCTTATTAGGATCTCCGCTTTCTTCATCTGCACCACCTGATGCTTCAATCACACCTCTCTTGAAGTCCTCAATTTGAGCAAATAGCTTTTCCGAACGGACTTTTACTTCATTCGCTTTTTCTCTCCAGTCTTTTGTCTTTACTGGATTGGCAGCATAGGCAGCTTCAAACGCATTGTAAATACTTTCATTTTGCTTTTCTACAGTTTCAATGGAAGCTTCTTGGCTTACCATTACTTCATAGAAAGCGTCCATTACCTCACGACTTACATTTAAAGCAAGTAGTGCCGTCAACACGAGATACATCATGTTGATCATTTTTTGACGCGGTGATAATTTTGCTCCTGCCATTTATTTTGAGTTATACGGTTATAGAGTAAGTTAAGAAGACAATTATTTGCCCATTGCAGTTAACATTCCGCCGTAAACGTTATTCAAAGATTCTAAGTTTCCTTTTAACGACGCTAGTTCAGATGCCAAATCAGTTGCATTTCCTGATGCTTCTGACAATTTCTCCATCACGTCGTTCTGGCGCTCAACCTGCGCAGTAGTATTTTCTAATTGCACTGAATAGAGAGCATTAAGACTTTCCATATGGGTAGCTGCCGTGCTCAATTGTTCAGAGTATGCCGCAGTGGCACCTGCTGCATCTACTGCTCCATTGAGGCTTCCAGCAGTTTCACTAAGCGAACGCATACCTTCTCCTAGTCGCTCAATTAAAGCCGCATCCACTCCTCCTTGCTCTAACGCATTATCTAATTGTTCAGTAACGCTCAATGCTCTGTCACCATCAGCAGAGGCTAATTCAGGGTAAACAAGGGTCCAATCATAATCTGCTGCTGGCTTTTCAAATGCAGAAAACATAAAGATTACAGCTTCCGTAGATAAACCTAAAACGAGCATGATGTTTGCTCCTTCCCAGTGCATGATCTTAAACATTGCACCAGTAATTACTACCGCTGCACCAATACCATAGAGCTTCGCCATAAAGTTCTTGAAGCGCTTTCCGTTTACATCAATTAATGCCATAATCTTTAAATCTTAAATTGTTATTAGGGTTGTTTATTAAAAGTCCTTGAGATCTCTACCCAAGAAGCTTTGTACTGTTCTGAATCCAATATAGCTTTTTGCGGTGTCCTGGTACTCATAATCACGAGCACCCAATTGAAGGAAATAAGCCACGTCCTTCCAAGAACCGCCTCGAATAACTTTACGTTTCATTGTTTCACTTTCCTCTTCAAACGCATTGTACTGAAATTCAGAGGCTATATCACTGCCAAAGGCATAGGATTGAACATCAAATGCAGTAGAGGTCCACTCACTTACGTTACCTGACATACAGTAAAGGTTGTATCCATTTGGAGAATATGCAGTAGTTTTTACCGGATAAAATCCACCGTCTGCAGTTAAATTTCCTCGACGTGGTTTAAAATTAGCTAAGTAACATCCAGCGCTATTAGTTGCGTATGGACCTCCCCAAGGATAAGTAGTTAATTCTTCTCCGCCGCGCGCAGCGTACTCCCATTCAGCCTCTGTTGGTAAGCGGAAATCATGCTCTATAAGTTCACCAGAGCGCTTTAGAAAATCGCGACGATACTTACTTCTCCAATTAGCAAAAGCACGAGCTTGTCTCCAACTTACACCTACAACAGGATAGTCGTCATATGCAGGATGCCAGAAGTATTTGTCGTGCATTGGTTCATTAAACGAATAGGTAAAGTCATGAATCCAAACTAAAGTATCTGGATAAACATTAATAGTTTCTTTTTCAAAGAATGAAGCGCGATCACTTTCTGCTTGGGTATCTTTTATGTAGTCGCGGTAACTGAATAATTCACCATCACCATCTTCATCTTTATAATCAAACTCAACACGATTCAATTTAGATGCAGCCTTCTGCTTGTTGATCCAATAATACGTGTAGTTTAATTGACGTGTGTCTAAATGGCGATAACCCAACCATTGCTCTTCAGGGGCAAGATACATGCTCTCAACTACCTCTGTGTATTCTTGTGATGGGTAACGATTCTTATCCCACTCTAGATAGGGATCCCAATCTAGTCTGCGCATCATACTATCTGGATAGTTTAATGCAACATATTCTTGGAAAGAAGTTGGGTCTTCTAATTCCCCTAAATCAATGTATTCGAATTCCTCCACTAGACCTTCAGCCAATCTTGTTCGAGCAATAGAATCACGAACCCAACCTACAAATTGACGGTATTCATTATTCGTGATTTCGGTTTGATCCATATAGAATGCCGGAATACTCACTGTTTTCGCCGGAGCGGTATATGCATAGGGCACATCTTCATCATGGTTACCCATAGTGAAGCTTCCTTGAGGAATGTAAACCATACCATACGGCTCACTTGGATACCAAGTTGGTCGATTTTGAACGCCGACCAATTCACCATGGTCATTACTTCCACATGAAGCCAAAAAGGCAACTGATATTAATCCAAAGAAGAACTTTTTCATAATTATATTTGATTTCAACTGTGTTCTCATTAATACGAAGGGG
This sequence comes from Bacteroidota bacterium, assembly GCA_003023665.1. Taxonomy (GTDB): domain Bacteria; phylum Bacteroidota; class Bacteroidia; order Flavobacteriales; family Schleiferiaceae; genus UBA10364. Next base: position 11,798 of record PXYR01000025.1, on the reverse strand, counting down.
CTATATTACAAAAATATAGGATTTCTGTAACTTCCTTTTTCTTTAGGTGGTATTTCAATAGTAAAGCAGTAACTCATCATGATTTCATGGGAGCCGCTGCTCGAATTTCTCAAGCTACTAGTAGTCAAATCATAAGAGTATGTAGCTCTTAAGTCCTTTGTGATTTGATACCCAGCCATCACTGATAATGCGTCGTATACCCTATAAGTAACGCCGCCCCAGATTTGATTATTATATGTTGCCGCTGCATTTAGGTCAAATTGAGTAGTCACTAAATCTGTTTTTACCATCATTGCAGGTTGTAAGACAAAACCATTTTGAAGGTCTATATCATACCCTCCCATTAAATAGTAGTGACGTTGGCCTCGAATCTGTGCGTTTCCTGAGCCTCCATTGGCAGTGAGAATATCTTTTGTTTCCAGAAGCCGAGTACTGCTCAGACCAGCATACCAATTGTCTCTTTGGTAGTATGTGCCAAAACTTAGATCCGTTGCCATGGAAGTAGCTCCAAGTTGAACAAGTGATGGGTCGTTCATGGTTTGAGGCGGTGCCCAAACTCCTGAAGTCACATTTTTATTTCTAAAGTCAACGCGTACACCTAAACCTAAAGTTCCACCTGCTAGGGAAGCTTGATAACCATAGCCAACTCCAGCAGTAATATCTTGGAAGAAACCAATCATATCATTGGTGAAGTTCACAGATAATCCGCCGCCAATAATATCTAGGGGCACATTCGCAGAAAAGTTCTGTGTAGTAGGAGCGTTTTCAAAACCAACCCACTGTGAACGATGGGCGGCAGATAAACAAATGGCATCACCTGAGCCTATGACTCCGGGATTGTAGAAAATTTTATTATTCGCAAATTGCGTGAATTGAACATCTTGTTGAGCCCAAATAGCTGATGTACAAAGCATTGCAAATAAAGCAAGGCGGGTTTTTCTCATGTATTAAAACGCTATCGTCTTTTGATCGTCGCTAAAGATAGAAAAATTCCCTTGCCAACAACACTTTTTTCTTTGAGTTATCACGCTTTTTGCTGTGCTTTCCACCACCTCTTCGGGATTTTACCTTGCAAAGCTTCTTGATAATCTTCGTAGCTGCATGGGACTAATGAGAACCTATCTGACTTAAATTCGCCTTTAGGTATTTCTATCCACCAACGCCCGCTGTTAGGACTCTTATAAAATTCTAGGGTATCTTCTTCATCAATGAGTACCGTGTATTTCTCGTAGTTGGTTCTTGTACCCACAGGGAAATCACCAAATCTCAATGAAACACCTTCTAAAAAATACCATAATGCGTGGGCGCATAAATGAGCGCTTTGTCCTCTTTGATCATACTTAGGATTATACTCAAATAGACCTAGTTGACTCACCGTATCGCTCATCCCCGCATAACGAATCATAGCGCAAAGTTCATTACCTGAAAATCCATGCGGAGAGGTATAAAAAGTTCCTGGATTATAACTTTGTCTTACTGCATTGATGTCCACGCTCACTAAATCCGCTTCACGCAACAACGGCTCAGTATTATTGATGTTTGCTTGTGCATCACCTAATCTGAGAGCTTCAAAAAACAATTTATCTATTAGCCCAATTTCGTCCGGGCTATTGAAGTAGGTCTGGTAACCAATATTTGTAAAGTTGTAAAGATTATGTGGTTCTTGGAGTACCAAGTGGCTCACGTAGCTTTGGTGGTCTAAATCCCTCCCTTCGCTGCCTACATCAAGTCTTGAGTCTAAAGAGACTACATTCACCATTTTTTCCAAATCGTCATAGGCCCTGTAGTTGCCATAGGTTAAATCTTGAGACCCACCAATGGTAATGGTAATGATGCCTTTACGGAGCATATTTTTACAAAAGTCTGTGAGCAGTTGAATGGTGTCTACATGGCGCTCTCCACTGTAAATATTTCCAAGATCGGCAATTTCAAAATCCCAGTTTCCCTCATGCAATTGGTATAGATAGGGTCTAATGTGATCAGCAGCAGCAGCACAACCGGCATTCCGATAAGCGCGTCTATCCTCTTGAACTCCAACGATAACAATTTTGATACCCTCCAAAGAAGGAATACCGTCTAATTCAGAATGCCGTTTTATTCTATGACCCAATTGGCCGGGCTCTAGAACGGGCAACTTTGAAAGTACACTTTCAGGTACAGGACTTAAGTATTCCACGACTTATATTTTTCTCGTGGTCAATTTACCCTCTTATTTGCGCTTTGCCCTTCTTTTTGTGGGTCCTGCAGCGATAAGTTCTTCACAAGCGCTTCTGTCTAAGCTTTCAGGCTCTTTATCCTTTGGGATTTTATAGTTTTTGCCATCACTCTTGATATAAGGCCCATAGCGACCTTTGAGTATTTGTATGACAGGCTCCTCTGTAAATTCAGCAATAATGTTGTTGGAAGCCTCTTTAAGTTTTGCTTCAATAATTTCAACAGCTTGCTCAATGCTTACTTCTTCTGGAGTATCTTCTGTTAAACTAAAGAATTTCTTATTCCACATTACGTAAGGCCCATACCTGCCTACGTTTGCCTTGACTTCCATGTCCTGATACATACCTACAGTTCTTGGCAACACCTCTTTTCTAAGTGCCATTTCCAAAGTGGCATCATAGAATCCAACTCCCTGAGGTAACTTTTTGAAACGAGGCTTAGTTTCTTCATCTCCATCACCAAATTGAAAGACAAAACCGTAGCGTGCAAGCTTCACATAGACGGGTTCACCTGTATCTGGTTCATCACCCAAAAGACGACTCGCTCGAGCATTTTGAGGGGCGTTTTCAATCAGTGGGTGGAACTCGCTGTAGAATTCTTTGATACTGTCCTGCCAACCTATTTGACCTTCCGCGACGGTGTCAAAGTTCTGTTCTGCTTTCGCAGTAAATTGATAATCCATAATTAAGCTGTAATGCTCAATCAAAAAGTCTGTAACGACTTTACCAATATCAGTAGGAAACAATTTATTCTTGTCCGCGCCGTAATTCTCAGTATCTATTTTATGACTTACTCCATCATCTGTGGCACTATAAATCTTGTATTCTCTGGAATTTCCCTCGAGGCTTTCCTTTACAACGTATTTTCTTTTCTGTACCGTTGAAATGGTGGGTGCATAAGTAGATGGACGACCTATTCCCAATTCTTCTAATTTTTTTACCAATGAAGCTTCAGTATATCTTGGAGCGTGTTTGGTGAAGCGTTGGGTTGCAGTAATTTCAGCTGAAGTAAGCAAATCACCCTCTGATACTGCGGGTAGTTGGCCCTCCAATTGTTCAGTATTTTCTTCGTCTGTTCCCTCTTGGTACACTCGAATAAATCCATCGAAGGTGATAACTTGGCCTCGAGCAGTGAACATCTGAGCATCGGGTGCCTTTGTATTGGAAATCTTGATGGTGGTGTTTTCAAGTTTGGCTTCTGCCATTTGTGAGGCAATCGTCCGTTTATAGATCAACTCGTACAGTTTCTTCTGACGGTCATCTGCACCGGCAGTTGCCTTTCCAAAATTCGTTGGTCTAATAGCCTCATGAGCTTCTTGTGCTCCTTTGCTTTTTGTATTAAACTTCCGCGCTTGGTGGTAATTTTGTCCATATTGAGACTCCACGTGTGCAGCAATTCCTGCAAGTGCATCATTACTTAGATTGAAGCTGTCCGTTCTCATATAAGTAATGTGCCCAGCCTCATACAAGCGTTGCGCAAGTGTCATGGTCTGACTAACGCTATAACCTAGTTTGCGACTAGCCTCTTGTTGAAGGGTTGACGTTGTAAATGGGGCAGCAGGTGAGCGTTTTCCAGGGCGTTTCTCAACGGATTCAACTTTGTATTGAGTTCCAACACATTGTTCAAGAAATTGACGTGCTTCCTCTTCCTGTAAGTTTTTCGAGACTTCTGCTTTAAAACTGATTTTTTCGTCGGTGAATACACCACTTACTTTGAAGCTTGATGCAGGCACATGCGCTTCTATTTCGCGCTCTTTCTCCACAATGAGACGTACCGCTACACTTTGAACTCGGCCAGCGCTAAGACCACGTTGAATACTCTTCCATAAAACAGGACTCAATTCATAACCAACCAATCTATCTAATACCCTTCTAGCCTGTTGCGCATCTACCAATTCTTTATTGATTTTTCTTGGGTTTTCTACTGCCCTAAGGATGGCACTCTTGGTAATTTCGTTGAATACAATTCGTTCTGTTTTTTCGTCGGTTAAACCAAGGCTTTCAAACAAGTGCCATGCAATCGCTTCTCCCTCTCGATCTTCATCCGACGCCAGCCAAACCTTATCTGAAGCTTTAGCGGCTTTTTTTAGTTCCTTTACTAGTGATGCTTTGTCCTTAGATACGCAGTATTCAGGAGTAAAGTTGTTTTCTATGTCTATGGCCATTCCTTTATCACACAGATCACGGATGTGACCGTAAGAGGACATAACTGAGAAATCATTTCCCAGATATTTTTGGATAGTTTTTGCTTTTGCAGGAGACTCAACGATGACTAGGTTACTCGCCATAAATATGAATTCAGTTAGAAATTTGAGGGCACAAAGTAAAAGCGAAATAAGTAAAGATTACAACAACTTTTTTTGCAAAAGTGTTCTATCCTTTATGTATTACTACGTAATAGAAATTTTATAATCGGACAAATTGTCAGTTTTCATTGTATCTTTGCGAAATCGCAAGAGAAAGTAAAGTTTTGAGCGAAAAAATTATGGAAGGAAAAACTAAACGCGCAAGCGGAAGGGGTCTTTACGCCGAGGGCGATAAGAATCCACATGAGCACGAAGGAACGGTGCTCGAAACCAAGAACCCACTTGGAACAAAAAAGCTGTACATCGAATCGTATGGTTGTCAAATGAATTTTTCTGATAGTGAAATTGTAGCGTCAGTTCTTGGCAAAGAAGGATACAGCACCACACAGAATCCGGAAGAGGCAGATTTGGTGCTGCTGAATACTTGTTCTATAAGAGACAAGGCAGAACAGACAGTTAGAAATAGGTTGAATCATTTTAACGGTCATAAGCGAAACAATCCGGACTTGAAGATTGGTGTATTGGGTTGCATGGCGGAGCGCGTCAAGGGTAAATTACTTGAAGAGGAAAAACTAGTCGATCTTGTTGTTGGACCTGATGCGTACAGGGACTTGCCCAACCTTCTTCAGGAATTGGATGGAGGAAGAAAAGCGGTAAATGTAATTCTCAGCAAGGAAGAAACGTATGAGGATATTGAACCTGTTCGCCTTGGTGGAAATGGAGTCAGTGCTTTTGTTTCAATTACCAGGGGATGTGATAACATGTGTACGTTCTGCGTGGTCCCTTTTACGCGCGGTAGAGAGCGTTCAAGAAATCCACAGACGATAGTGGATGAAGCTTTAGACCTTCAGAAACGGGGATATAAAGAGATCACCTTACTTGGGCAGAATGTAGATAGTTACCTGTGGTATGGCGGGGGTTTGAAAAAAGATTTTGAAAAGGCTTCCGAACTAGCTAAGGCCAGTGCAGTTCATTTTGCAGATTTAATGGCAATGGTGGCGGAATCTGTTCCAAATATGCGTATCCGTTTCTCTACCTCTAATCCACAAGATATGGAGGATGAAGTGCTAGAGACCATAGCGAAATACAAGAACATTTGTAATTACATTCACCTTCCTGTACAAAGCGGTTCGTCAAGAATTTTAGAATTGATGAATCGCGGTCATAATCGTGAAGAATATATGGCTCTCATTGAGCGTATTAGACGAATCATTCCTGGTTGCTCTATATCGCATGATATGATTTCTGGTTTTCCTACCGAGACGGAAGAAGATCATTTAGAAACCTTAAGTCTCATGGATTTTGTGAAGTACGATTTTGGGTATATGTTTTTCTACAGTGAACGGCCCAATACGTATGCTGCGAGAAAAATGGAAGACGACATTCCTCTGGAGGTGAAAAAGCGAAGGCTGAATGAAATTATCAAGTTGCAGAATGCGCACAGCCTCCAAAGGCATGAAGAAATGATTGGTAGCACCTATGAAGTGCTTGTTGAAGGCACATCCAAGAAAAGCAAAGAACAATTGTTTGGAAGGACCGATTCCAACAGTGTTGTAGTTTTTGATAAAGGAAATTTGAAACCAGGCGATTTCTGTCTAGTTAAAATTGACAGATGTACTGCAGCAACATTAATTGGTACAGTCGTTGACCAGAAATAAATTAGTCTAAACTATTCATGGCAGCAGAGGTAAAGAACATTAAACAGCGTTTTGGAATCATTGGAACTTCTTCTTTGCTTGATAGAGCATTGAGTAAGGCGGTTCAAGTGGCTCCTACAGATATCAGCGTATTGGTCACCGGCGAGAGTGGAGTAGGAAAGGAAAGTATTCCTAAAATTATTCATCATCTAAGTCATAGAAAACACAAGCCATACATAGCAGTGAACTGTGGTGCAATCCCGGAGGGAACCATTGACTCTGAACTTTTCGGTCACGAAAAAGGTGCGTTTACCGGTGCCACAGGAGCCCGAAAAGGATATTTTGAAGAGGCAGATGGAGGGACCATTTTTTTGGATGAAGTTGGGGAGTTGCCCCTACCTTCTCAGGTTAGACTTCTGCGTGTTCTAGAGACTGGTGAGTTTATTCGAGTGGGTGCTTCTCGTGCCCAAAAAATTGACGTACGCGTTGTGGGCGCTACCAACGTTGGAATGCTTGAAGCCATTAAAAAGGGTAAGTTTCGAGAGGATTTGTATTACCGTTTAAACACTGTTGAAATTCAGTTACCACCGCTGCGTGAACGCCCGTCCGACATTCATTTGTTGTTTAGAAAATTTGCCGCTGATTTTGCCTCAAAATACCATCTGCCGCCGTTGCGTCTTGATGACGAGGCTGTGAGATTACTTGAGCAATATCGTTGGCCAGGCAATATTCGTCAGCTAAGAAATTTAGCCGAACAAATGAGCGTCATTGAGACAACTCGATTGGTAGGAAAAGATTTACTCAAGACGTATTTACCGCAAGTAGATGCATCAAATCTCCCCGCCTTAAGTGGTGCAAGAGTTTCTGATAATAGCGAACATAGTTATAGTAAAGAGCGTGAGGCGTTGTACAAGCTGCTATTTGAAATGAAGGCTGAAATCAACGCTTTGAAAGAATCAGCAGCCAACGAAAAGGGTCTAAACGAAAAGATTCAGAACGATTATCCTGTACGCAGTCATGAATTACCAAGACCTTCTTCTACTGGTCAAGAGGTGACTATTATTTCTGATGAGGAACGGGAGCAATTTGACGATAATCATACCATAGAAATTGAAAACTTGAGTCTTGTAGATAAGGAAATAGAACTCATCAAAAAGGCGTTGGAGAAATCTGGTGGTAAAAGAAAACATGCCGCTAAAGAACTGGGAATTTCTGAGCGTACCTTATACAGAAAGATTAAACAATACAATTTGGAATGAGAATCCTAATTCCATTTATTGCGTTATTAGCTCTAAGCTCTTGTAAAGGAGGCTATAGCTTTACTGGTGGTAATATTGGTGATGCAAAGTCCCTGTATGTGGGCTTCTTTGACAATAATGCGCAAATTGTGAATCCTGAAACTTCTCAGCAGGTAACGGAGGCAATCAAGGATATATTTGTTCAGCAGACGTCTCTTGAATTAAATGATGGCCCCTCGGATATGGAGTTTAATGGCGAAATTGTAGAGTATAGTTTGAAGCCTCAGGCAGCAAGAGGGCCTTCGGAGGTGGCCCAGATGCGATTTACCATAGCAATCAAGGTAGACTTTGAAAACAGACTGGAATCAGAAAATGATTTTTCACAACGATTTTCTAGATATCGAGACTATAATTCCGATTTGAATTTTTCAGATATTGAAACAGAATTGTCAGAGGAGATTATTAAAGAATTAACAGAAGATATCCTCAATAAGGCCATCGCTAACTGGTAGTATGAACGCAAAGCAAATCAAAGATTATTTTGAACATCCAGAAAAGATGGATGCATCTGCATTGATTTCTTTACAACAGGCTGTTCAAGATTTTCCTTACGCTGCTGCTTTGCAGATGCTTTATATGAAGGTGCTTAAAAATGAAGACAGTTATCAGTTACCGGCTCAGGTAAAAAGAACGGCTATTTCAGTCCCTGATCCGTCGCTGCTCAAAGCATTTTATGATGCTTCAAATAAGGATGAATTACCTGCCATTACCTTTGACATTGATGCATTAAAGGCTCAAGCAAAAACACAGGATAACAAGAAAAAACCTGCATCAAAAGATTCTAAGAAAACTTCAAAATCAGATACAGATAAAAAGACTTCCGAAGTTGTAATCAAAGAGGAAGAAAAGGCGGAGCCTGTTAAGAAGAAAGTTTCACAGCCGTCCCCAGCTAAGCGTGAACCAGGAAGTTTAGATCACTTGCCTGAGAGTGTGAGAAACGCCATTTTAAGATCTAAAAAATTGAATAGTTCTGCTTCTGAAAAATCTGCAGAGGAAAGCAAAGCACCAACCCAGAAAAAACAAATTTCACAGAAGCAAAAACCTGCGGTTACCGCAGCGGATGATAATTCAACTGCGGATCAATCGAATCAACAAGAAAAGCAAGAAACCAAAGAGGTTAAGTCACAACTAGAGACTGATGAGGTCAAGAGCATTGAAGATAAAGAAGATGTTCGGATTATGCCATTTAGTGAGAAAGCCTCATTTCTAGAATGGCTCAATGCAGATCATCAGGTGGAAGTGAAAAAAATTGATTCAACTCAGGAATTCGCGAAGATTGAAGTAGTTGAAGATGAACAGGAATCGGGAGAGGGCGAAATACGTAAGATTATACAACAGTTACCAAAATTTGAATCTACCACTCCCGATGGCAAAATCAATGTGTTTAATCTTGAGGCTGATGAAGAAGGTAGATTTGTAACAGAAACATTAGCAGAGATTTATTTTAATCAAAGAGTATTTGATAAGGCAATAAAAGCTTACGAGATTTTAAGTTTGAAATACCCGGAAAAAAGTAGTTTCTTTGCCGACCGAATAAGAGCAATTAAGAAAGAAAAGAACTCATGACAGCATTATTCTCAATCCTAATAGTAGTAATATCAATCCTACTTGTCTTGGTAATACTCGTTCAAAATCCTAAAGGTGGTGGTTTAAGCTCCGCTTTTGGTGGTGATAGCCCTCAGATGTTAGGTGGTGTTAAGAAGACGACTGATTTTTTGGATAAAGCAACTTGGGGATTGGTCATTGGTTTATTTGCACTTGTGATTGCTATGAATATGAGTGGAGGTGATGCAGTTGAGGAAGAGGATACCTTGTTGCGCGAGCAAGTAGAAGGGGCGGTTCCTTTCCAGCCAGCTCCTGTCCCGGTTTCAACAGACGCACCTGCTGAAGATATGCCGGTAGAGGGCCTTCCTGAAAGTGTAGAAGAATAATAGTATAGAAAATTGTAAAAACCCGAATGACAGTTCATTCGGGTTTTTTTTTGCTTTTAACTGACAGTTCTTCTCCAATCATAGTACAGTTGGTGTCAGAGTGGCATTAAAAAAGAATTGGCATAAAATTTCGATATAACAACCCAATAATTTAAAAAATTTAAATGATGGCAGATTTAAACATTCGTCCATTGGCTGACCGAGTAATTGTTGAACCGGCAGCCGCTGAAACTACGACTGTATCGGGAATCATCATTCCAGATACCGCTCAAGAAAAGCCGCAAAGTGGCAAAGTAGTGGCCGTAGGCCCGGGTAAGAAAGATGAGCCAATCACAGTAAGCGTAGGTGATCAAGTGCTTTACGGGAAGTATAGCGGAACCGAATTCAAATTTGAAGGCGGTGATTATCTCATCATGCGTGAAGCTGATATAATGGCAATAGTTTAATCCTAACTGATAAAAACGAACAGACATGGCAAAAGAAATTTCATTTGACTTAGATGCTAGAAATAGTCTAAAGGCTGGTGTAGATGCATTAGCGGATGCAGTAAAAGTAACATTGGGCCCAAAAGGTCGCAATGTGATTATAGAGAAAGCGTTTGGTGCGCCACATGTAACAAAGGACGGCGTGTCAGTAGCAAAAGAGATTGAGCTTGAAGACAAACTTGAAAATTTGGGTGCTCAAATGGTAAAAGAGGTTGCTTCTAAGACTGCAGACATTGCAGGTGACGGAACAACTACAGCTACAGTCTTAGCGCAGGCTATTTACAATCATGGACTTAAAAATGTTGCCGCCGGGGCTAACCCAATGGACTTGAAGCGCGGCATTGAAAAGGCCGTTAAAGCCTTGGTCGGAGAGTTGAAAAACTTGAGTCAAGAGGTTGGAGATGATAATAGTAAAATTGAACAAGTTGCTTCCGTCTCTGCGAATAATGACAACTCTATTGGTTCATTGATAGCTGAGGCAATGGCCAAGGTAAAAAATGAAGGAGTAATTACCGTTGAAGAGGCAAAAGGAACAGAGACTTACGTTGACGTAGTTGAAGGCATGCAGTTTGATCGTGGTTACTTAAGTCCATATTTCACCACAAATACTGAGAAAATGGTTGCGGAACTTGAGAACCCGCATATTTTGATTTACGATAAGAAGGTGAGCTCAATGAAAGAATTGTTGCCAATTCTTGAGCCTGCGGCTCAAAGTGGAAGACCGCTTTTAATCATTGCTGAGGATGTAGACGGTGAAGCATTGGCTACTTTGGTTGTTAACCGAATTCGTGGATCACTTAAAATAGCTGCCGTTAAAGCACCTGGTTTTGGTGATCGTCGTAAAGCTATGCTTGAGGATATTGCCATTCTTACTGGCGGTCAAGTTGTAAGTGAAGAACGTGGAATGACCCTTGAGGGAGCAACGCTTGATATGCTAGGTACTGCTGAGAAAGTAACCATTGATAAAGACAATACAACCATAGTAAATGGTGCTGGTGAAGCAGATGCAATCGCTGGACGTGTTGCACAAATCAAAGCGCAGATAGAAAATACAACTTCAGATTACGATCGCGAGAAATTGCAAGAGCGTCTAGCGAAGCTAGCAGGAGGTGTTGCAGTCCTTTATGTGGGTGCGGCTTCCGAGGTTGAAATGAAAGAGAAGAAAGACCGCGTAGACGATGCGTTAGCAGCAACTAAGGCAGCTGTTGAAGAAGGGTTTGTTCCTGGTGGCGGTGTAGCATTTGTTCGGGTTTGTTCAGTTCTTGAAGGCTTACAAGGAGAGAATGATGATCAGACTACTGGTATACAAATTGTTGCTAAAGCTATTGAGGAACCACTGCGCCAGATTGTTCACAATGCAGGCCTTGAAGGATCTGTGGTTGTTAGTAAAGTGAAAGAAGGCAAAGATGATTTTGGCTTCAACGCTAAGACGGATACTTACGAGAACATGTACGAGGCGGGTGTAATTGACCCAACAAAAGTGACTCGTGTGGCTTTAGAAAATGCAGCGTCTGTTGCAGGTCTATTGTTGACCACAGAGGCAACGATTACTGAGATTCCAAAAGAAGAACCAGCAATGCCTGCTCCAGGAATGGGCGGCGGCATGGGAATGATGTAATCCTTAGCGATTAGCTAGAAATAGAAAGCCATCCTACGGGGTGGCTTTTTTTTATCTTTAATGGGACCAATAGTCTATGAAAAACAGTCTCTTTATACTTCTGTTCTGTGCCTTTAATTATGGTGCACAAGCTCAGCATAGTTCACTCGATAGGATATCTATAGACGGTGCTGTTTTACCATGGGGCCATACTTTAAATTACAGCGGAACTCTTAATTATGAGTTTATAAAAACCAATTACATTGGGGTGTATTGGAAGAATTGGTTTGAAACGACTACCTGGAGCGGCACCGGTGAGCGCGAGCAGTCC
>PXYR01000136.1 GCA_003023665.1 Bacteroidota bacterium | reverse complement strand
ACCAATCCGGAGAAAATAAAGAGTCCACCCACGAGTACTTGTGCGATTCGGGTCAGGAATGATTTAAACATATTACGCTGATTTTTCAATGAACTTAATTAAAGCGAAAACACTGTAGTTGATCATATCCAAATAATTGGCATCTAGACCCTCACTCACCAAGGTTTTGCCTTGATTATCTTCTATCTGTTTGACGCGCAAAAGCTTTTGAATGATCAAATCCGTGAAGCTTGAAACTCTCATATCGCGCCAAGCTTCCCCATAGTCATGGTTTTTCTTCAACATCAACTCTTTGGCTTCATTGGCTTTTTCTAGATAGGCGGAAGAAGCTTGTTTCCAATCCATATCAGGCTGTTCTGCAACACCTCTTTCCAATTGGATAAGGGCCATGATGCTGTAATTCAAAATACCTATGAATTCTCCCTCAAGCGGATCGCTAATCAATTGTTCGCCCTTCTGCTCAATGCTTCTTAGCCGTTGTGCCTTTATAAATATTTGATCTGTTAAAGACGGTAAGCGCAATATTCGCCATGCAGTCCCGTAATCTTTACCCTTCTTTTCAAAAAGTCCGTGACATTTAGAAAGCACGGTATCGAATTGTTCAGCTGTATTCATTTGTTAGCTTTGCTTCTAGAACGAAGATACAAAGAACAATGCAGGAGTTTTTGCTAAAGGTAGAAGGGACAATTCACACCTTATCCACACCATGGGTGATGGGAATCCTTAACATAACGCCAGACTCTTTCTACAAGGAAAGCCGTATTACTAAACCTTTAGAGGCAGTAGAACGTGCAGAACAGATGCTAAGTCAAGGCGCAAAAATTATTGATATTGGCGGTTATTCTTCCCGCCCCAGCGCCTCCCCAGTTAGCCAGGAAGAAGAATGGAATAGACTCCAGAATGTAATTCCCGCTGTACGTGCCCTAACAGATAAGATACCAGGCACATTTATTTCTGTAGATACTTTTAGAGCTTCTGTTGCAGAAAAAGCTATTGATGCCGGTGCGCATATGATCAATGATATCAGCGCTGGGAACTTGGACAATAAGATGCACAAAGTAGTTGCCAAACTAAAATGTCCTTACATACTCATGCACATGCAAGGCGACCCTAGTACCATGCAGGACAATCCAAGTTATAGACACATTACCCAGGACATTGTGAAGTTTTTTAGTGAACGATTACCTAAACTTCACGACATGGGCATCCATGATACCATTGTAGATGTGGGTTTTGGGTTTGGTAAAACCTTAGAACACAATTACCAGCTTTTACGTGAATTGCATGCGTTTCAGCTTTTAGGCAGACCCATTCTCACAGGTATAAGCCGTAAAAGCATGGTTTACAAAGCCTTGGGCAATACAGCCGAAGAAAGTCTAAACGGGTCAACCGCGCTTCATATGGCCGCACTTTTACAAGGAAGTAATATCCTAAGAGTACACGATGTGAAAGAAGCACAGGAAACCATTACCTTGTTTACGCAATTAATGCCCAATGGCATTAATCATTTGTTACAACCATGGGAGCGTTAAATTTTTCAGTGCTTGACGCACTAGATATCATCATAGCAGCTTTTCTCCTGTTCCAAATTTACAGGCTATTAAAAGGTACTGCAGCAATAAGAATACTGCTTGGAATGGTAGCTATTTACCTATTGTACCGACTAGTCCAACTATTAGAAATGCGGCTACTTTCTGAATTTCTAGGCTCCTTCATGGGTGCTGGGTTGATTATATTGATTATTGTATTCCAGCAAGAAATCAGAAAATTCTTGTTAGTAGTGGGCTCAGCTACTTTTACGCGTCGCCAGGGCCTTCGTAACTTACTAAAGATTGGAGCGGAAGATGAAAATGCCAAAGCGGATGTTGATGCTATAGTGAGCGCAATGGTTGAATTGGCAGAGACTAAAACAGGCGCACTACTTGTACTAAAAAGAAAAGACCCGCTTGGATCCTTTGCCTCTTCTGGGAGCAGCATAAATGCCGATCTGAGTAAGATATTATTAGAGAGTATCTTCTTTAAAAATGCACCCTTGCACGATGGGGCAACTATTGTTGAAGGTCACACCATAATTGCTTCTGGCGCTGTACTTCCTTTATCTGAACGGAGCGAGCTACCCGCAAGGTTTGGCTTAAGACACAGAGCAGCTGCAGGTATATCCGAAAGAACGGATGCTCTAGCAATCACGGTAAGTGAAGAAACAGGAAATATCCATATTTTTCATAATGGCGAATACGAATTCATTCTTGCTGAAGATTTAACCGTGCGATTGGCCCAACTGCTCCAAGAAAAGTAATAGCTGTTCAGCCCCGTTGACTAGAGTCTCCCAAGCCCTTGCATACCACCCTTTAATCCCTTCAGGAAGCAGCCCTCCAAAAACCAATAGCGGCACACTCGCCCAAATCATTACCGTTATTAAAGGCACCACCAAGAGATTACCAAAGAGGAAGTAAGGACTTGCTCCTCCAAAGGATCCTTGAACAATGGGAAGGGTTGCGGACCAGGCAGCCAGGGATATCTGAATAGGAACAAAAAACCAATTTCCCTTGCGAATATGCCCCCTAAAGCTGTATTGCAAAACAAGTTGTTCCGCATCATTGCTTCTAAGAGCTAGCAGTATGGCAAATACAGCGGTATAACTCAACTGAAATGAAATACTTTGAGGGGCCTTGGGATTCACCAAATAGTGTCCAATAGCTACTAACATTGCAATTTGTAATGAAGAGGTACCTGAGTTCCTTAAGGCTACTACACGCGCAAAAAGAAACATCCACACCGCACGCAAAACAGAGGGGCTGGCCCCTACCATCAGGGCATAGTAATAAAGAATAAAAAACTGTACAATAAGCATTGCACCTCTTGTCAATGGGCTCCTGGCCCAAATAAATAGTGGTCTAATACAAACGATCCAAAAACCTATATGAAAGCCACTAATGGCCAAAACATGAGAAATACCAAGAGCTTTGAATAATGCAGTAGTTTCTGCAGAAATATCATCTTTCTGACCTAAAAGTACTGCACGTAAAAACCGACTATAACCCCCTTCTGTTACCGTTGTAATGTGTTCAGAAAATACAGCCACACTGCGGTCAAGCATTACCTCCAACGGTTCAATTAAACTAACAGGATACCAATAACGCCAAGATTCGTAGTCTTGAAGAACACAGAGTAAGCTAAAGCTCAATATCAAGACCAATAGGTCGTTTGGAAAGGTCCGCCAACTTTTTGGAAAAAGGATGGCTCCCGCCAACATACTTAAATCAATATGCCAAAGTTGGTGCAATGCAGAAAACATGCACACCACAAATAAGGGCTTCAAAGTCATGCCCATTAATTTGAACCATCAATTGGTATCGCAAAAAATTATTGGAAAACTAAAATTTTTGAACAGTCTCGAATTCGAGTTTTTGGAAATAAAAGTCTAAAATCTCCTTCCAAGAAAACCCACCGAGTGCCATACGCATGGCACCTTGTTGGGACATACCCACCCCGTGACCAAATCCAAATCCTTCAAGATGTATGTTACTACCAACCACGCTGGCGGTAAAGTAGCCACTACGAAGCTTAAAATGGCGGCGCAAGGTCTCTAATTTCCAAATTTGGTCGCCAATGATATAATGCGTTTGACGCCCTTCAGGCAACCCTACGAAAAAGGCGCTCCAATCAAACTCTGCAGGTACCACGAGGTAGTCATTCCAGTCGGCTAAGGGAATGTCCTTGGTCCAGCGGTACTTGCTCTCTTTCTTACTAAAAGGATCAAAAACAGTCCTACAATACGGCAATTCTTGTGACCACACATCCTGCGGAAGAACCGTCTGTCCACCACTGTTACTGTGGTAAAAACCAACAATAGGCTTGCCGTCATACGTTGCTATCGTATCCTTAGTCTTGGCCACAGCCATGGAAATCATGGAAGCATGTTTTCCATGCGGAACACCTTTGAACGCCTGAGAACTCTGATCGTCTTTAACATGGAAACCTTCTTTTTTGTGCTTTCCCATATTGGTAATGAGCCAGGTTCGTGCCAGCACAGCTTGCGCTTTATGGTACTCAGACTCCGCCGACATCCCGCCTTCAGCTTCAACCACTCCAGCAATATATTCTTCCACAGGAACTTGAACAATTGCCTCCAAATAAATCAAGTTGGGACGTATAGTAACCTTTCCAAGATATGGCCTGGTGCGGGTCCAATTTTTTCCGCGCCAAACACGCATTTCAATAGTGTCACTGGTGACAAATATGATAGAATCACATCCAGCCCTATTAAGCCTTAAATCCCCACGAAAAGTGTAAAGAGGATGTACATCGTCCTCACCGTATTCCATTATGAATGTGCTATCCGGTGTATAAGCCGTCAATTTAAAAGACCCCCCTTTCACCTTAATCTGCATCCGACTGTATTCTTGCTCAGAAAAAGTCAACACTCTAGGCCCAGAAGAGTATGCCTTTACCATCTGTCCATAGCCAGTAACTGTGCAGAAAAGCAATAAAGACAATAAAAGGTTTCTCATTTTAATCGTTGAATAAGGCTAAAATACGTGGGACTGCGTCTTTTATCAAACTTCGCTTGCCCATGTAGGAATGAAGCCTCTCAATATCAATTAATTGTTCACTTGATGACGATTCAATCAAAGTCCTAAGATTTTTCACTGTTACCTCACCTTGTAAAAATTCAGGAACAATAGCTTCATCCATAAT
>PXYR01000135.1:3596-4756 GCA_003023665.1 Bacteroidota bacterium | reverse complement strand
GATGAGTAAAAGCAGTCCAAGGCAAAACGGAGCTAACGACGAACCCGGCCCTTCGTTCCATGAGAAAAAACCTAAAAATGCCAAAGATTATAACATTGGCAAAGGAGCGAAAAAGCGCTTAAATAAATCTAAAAAATACGGATCAGGCCCTAAAAAGAGGCGCTAAGGCAGGTTCTTTATAATTCGCTCTGCTTTTTGTTGTTGCTGAGGTCTATATCCAACATTCTCAAAGAAGGGTCTATTTCAACAGCACGAACACGCTCAGTAGCGGGAACAAGCAATTGATATGTAGGATGAGTCCACGGCCAGGGCTTGTGGGTTTGTAATCCTTCTTCTTCTTTAGCACCATACATACTTAATAGCGGTATGTTGTGACGTTCTTGCCTTCCGCTCTCATAGGTAATAAGCAAATCAATTGGCATGGGAAAAAGACCTATTCGATTCAGGGTGATTTGTGCCCCCGACTTGTCGTTTTTTATATCCTCAACACCGTAGTCAATGCTTTTTACTTGGTCTTTATAATAGCTGAGGTACCAATCTAATTCCATATCAGAAACCTCTTCCATTACGCGTAAAAAATCTTCAGGCTTAGGGTGTTTGAATTGCCACTTGTTCCAATAGCTTTTCATTCCTTTTGCAAAGGGCTCTTCACCAATTATATATTCAAGCTGGTTTAAAAACAAAGCCCCCGCACTATAACTATTTATGCTGTAGGTGCGGTTAAAGTGGAAGTGATCTGCTGGGGTGCTAAGCGGCTCGCGAAGACCGGAAGTATCTAGATATACATAAGATCGGTAAGCGCCTAGGTGGGGATTTAATTCATTACCATAGAACACGGTGTTCATGAACTCTTCTTCTGCATAAGAGGTGAAGCCTTCATCCATCCAAGGATAAGCGGCTTCATTGGTCCCAATGACCCCATAGTACCAATTGTGCGTAGCTTCATGTACAAACAGACCGGTGAAACCTTCAAACGAATCTCCTCCTCCAAGCATCATGGTGCACATGGGGTATTCCATGCCGCCGTCCCCGCCTTGAATGAGCGAAAACTGTTTGTACGGATAGGCGCCAAAGTGTTTAGCCATGAAATCAAAGTAGTCTTGTAAATAGCCTTTTTGGATTTTTATCCAATTTGATTTGTTAGCTGTTTTAGGATCGTA
>PXYR01000135.1:0-3298 GCA_003023665.1 Bacteroidota bacterium | reverse complement strand
TCATATTCAGCGAGCTTAGGATACCATTGTGTCATGGTAAATTCAATCCCCTCTTTGTTGTTTCTGCCCGATCTTCTTATTTGTTGTGGAACCTGTGCGTTCCAGCTCATTTCAAACGTAGTGGATTGGCCGGGTAAAAGAGGCTCTGCGAGTATACACTTCATGACCGTACCATGAATGTTCCAATCTAATGGTTGTCCGTTTTGTGTCAAGGATTGTATGTTTTGATACCCTATTTCATCTTTGCCCAAACTTTTAATACGATCTTTTACTCGGCGATCAGGATCGTAGATGGTACGCGAACGAACGTCCATCATACTTTCTGGCTGAAAAGCATTAAAGTATAAATGGAAGTATGCTTTGTGCAGAGTATCTGGACTGTTATTGGTGTATGTGATTTGTTGTTGCCCGGTATATTGGCTGTTTTCGACATCCATAGTGATGTCCATATTGTAATGTACAGATTGTTGCCAATATTGGGCGTTTGTGATAAAGGCAAGACAAACAAAGGCGAGCGAAAGGAGGTTTCTCATTTTAGTTTACATATAATGGTCTAATCGGCCACTATTTGCTAGCCGCGGACCTTTTTCTGTTAGTTCAAGGGTACATACTTCGTTATAAGCGTCGTGCTCTAAAAAGAGATGATAGTTCTTTTCTGCAGCTTCCGTAAAAATAAGCGTTCTTTCCTGCAGAGTAAGCAGAGGGCGAGTATCATAACCCATTACATAAGGCAAAGGGATGTGTCCTGTAGATGGCAGAAGGTCTGCCATAAACACAAGTGTTTCACCTTTGTGTTTAATAATGGGACACATCTGAGCATCCGTGTGTCCATTGACTACAAAAGCGTCAAAACCTAAACCGCAATCAACCCTAATGGAATCTTCGGGAGTGTCAATAAAATGGAGCTGACCGCTTTCTTCAAGCGGAATGATGTTTTCTTTCAAGAAGCTGGCTTTTTCCCTTCCGTTTGGTTGGGTTGCCCATTTCCAATGACGAGAATTGGTCCAATACCGCGCATTACTGAACGCAGGAACATAGCCTGTTCTGTCTTTATTCCATTGTACAGCGCCACCAACGTGATCAAAATGTAAATGGGTGAGAAACACGTCCGTAATGTCGTTTCTGCTGAAACCATAACTCGCTAAAGACTTGTCTAAACTGTTGTCTCCGTGCAGGTGATAATGCCCAAAAAACTTTTCACTTTGTTTATCACCGATTCCGGTATCAATCAAGATTAACCTTTCGCCGTCTTCAATCAGTAACGAGCGCATGGCCCATGTACATAAGTTTTTTTCGTCAGCAGGGTTTGTGCGCTCCCAAAGGCCTTTGGGAACTACACCAAACATGGCGCCTCCATCTAGTTTGAAGTTGCCCGTATGTATAGGATAAAGGGTCATTGAAGCTTCAATTTTTGTCGAAGGTACAAAAGCAGCGAATTTTTTGCGCGTGCTCCTGATATAAACATTCTAATCGTTTGTTGGTTAGAAAGTTATAACTAACACCCAAGCAAAAAATTGATTTTTTGTGGGTAAAAACTGATGGGTACAACCTTGTTTTTTATGAAACACGCGTAGGTTTGCCCGTCGAACAAAATCAACATAGAACTATGGGTGCAGCACATTTAGCACAAAAAATTCAACAGTTTGAGTCACCAACCCCTATAACGTGGAAGCAATACCTTATTGACGGCCACTTGCATGAATGGGAGGGAGAAATGGAAAAGGTATACAGCCCTATGGGACCCATTTCTGCGGAAGGAAAAACACAACGACACTATTTAGGCGAGGCCCCAACGTTAAATGAAGAGGCCGGATTGACAGCTTTGGCCGCAGCAAAAAAAGCATACAATAATGGCAGAGGTTTGTGGCCAACGGCAAGCGCTTCAGAACGCATTTCTGCTATGGAAACGTTTTTGGAAATCATGAAAACCAAGCGTGAAGAGGTAAGCACTCTTTTGATGTGGGAAATAGCCAAGAACAAATCCTCTGCCTATAAAGAGTTTGATAGAACGGTAGACTATATAGAAGATACGCTTGAGGAATACAAAGAGCTGCAGCGCAGAGGGTCTAAAGTAGGCCGAAACGGCGCTGTAATTTCCCAGGTTCGCAGAGGCCCGTTAGGTGTAGTACTTTGTTTAGGGCCCTACAATTACCCTTTGAACGAAACTTTTTGTTTGCTTATTCCGTCTGTTTTAATGGGAAACACAACAGTGTTTAAGCCGGCAAAATACGGAGTGTTATTGCTCACACCACTTATGGAGGCTTTTCAGAAAGCTTTTCCTCCAGGTGTAATAAACATAGTGTTTGGTAGAGGACGTACCCTCGCCGGACCCATTATGAAAACTGGAGATGTAGATGTTTTGGCACTAATAGGAAATTCCAAAAGTTCTAATGCGCTCGCTGCCCAGCACCCTAAACCAAACAGGTTACGACAAGTATTAGGGCTTGAGGCCAAGAATCCAGGCATTGTGTTTGATGACGCCAATATTGACTTAGCCGTGAAGCAATGCGTGAACGGCTCTTTGTCCTACAACGGACAGCGCTGTACGGCGCTTAAATTGATTTTCGTTCATAAAAACATAAGTTCGGAATTCATAGAAAAGTTTTCCAAGGCCGTTGACAAACTTGTTTTAAATCATCCAGCAACGGACGCAGAATTAACGCCACTTCCTGAGAAGAACAAAGTGGAGCAGATGCAAGCGTATGTTGATGATGCCAAAGCGAAAGGAGCAAAAGTGTTGAATTCAAACGCAGGCAGGGTTTCAGAAACCGCATTCTTTCCTGCAGTGCTCTACCCGGTTACTAGTGACATGCGTATTTTTCATGAAGAACAATTTGGCCCTGTTGTGCCTATAGTGGAATACGAAGATCTTGAAGATGTAATGAATTCAATAGCTCAATCGGACTACGGCCAACAGTGTAGTTTGTTCAGCGAGAACGATGCCACTATAGCCTATGCGGTAGACAATATGGTCAATCAAGTGTGCCGTGTAAATATTAACGTAGCTTGTCAAAGAGGACCTGATTACTTGCCTTTTACAGGGCGTAAGGACAGCGCTGTAGCCACCTTGAGCGTACATGATGCGCTTCGAAGCTTTTCTATAAGAACGGTTGTTGCAGCGGGCTCAGACCAAAAAGAGTTGGTGGGCAGAGTAATTTCCGGAGGCGAGAGCAAGTGGATGACTACAGATTACCTTTTGTAATATAAAAAACCCCCAACACACTTTGTGCGTTGGGGGTTGCTTGAGGTTCCGAGCGGACTCGAACCGCTGTAGCTGGTTTTGCAGACCAGTGCCTAG
>PXYR01000024.1 GCA_003023665.1 Bacteroidota bacterium | reverse complement strand
CTTGTGCTACCCTTTTTGTCCCTTCTGCATAATGCTCAAACTCAAATACACCCATGGGCCCGTTCCATATTATTGTTTTCGCTGTGGACAATACGCTCATTACCTTAGAAATACTTGCGGGTCCGTTGTCCAATCCCATATATCCGTCTGGAATTTCTCCTATTGGACAAACGCCGGCCGGCGGGGAATCTTTAAACTCACTTGTTATTACGGTATCCTCGGGGATCATTAAGTTACAGCCGCATGTTTTTGCTTTAGAAATAAGCTCACGTGCTAGTTCTAGTTTATCATCCTCTACTAGGGACGTGCCTATGGATCCACCCATTGCCTTTACAAAAGTAAAGCCCATGCCGCCGCCAATAACTACAGTTCCAACATTCTCAATCATGTTGTTGATCACGCCTATTTTCGAGCTCACTTTAGCTCCCCCTATAATTGCAACCGTTGTGTTTTGATCGCTGCCTAGGGCTTTAGAAATGCTTGCCACCTCGTTGTTCATTAGTGCCCCAAATCCCTTATTTGATTCTTCAAAAAAGTCCGCAATGATTGCAGTTGAAGCATGCGCTCTGTGCGCCGTACCAAAGGCGTCGTTTAAATAGATGTCCCCGAGTTTTGACAGCGAAGCCGCAAAAGATTGATCACCAGCTGTTTCTTCTTCGTAATAACGAAGGTTTTCTAAGAGAACTATTTCCCCAAAAGACGCCATAGAAATAGCCTCTTGCGCCTGATCACCAATACAATCTTTGGCAAAATGAACTTTTCTTCCTGTAAGAAAAGCTACTTCCTCCACCAATGAAGCAAGAGTGAGTTCCGCAACCCATTTTCCTTTTGGACGGCCCAAGTGGCTCATTAACACCGCCTTACCGCCTCCCTCAACTACTTTCATAATAGTTGGTAATGCTGCCTTTATTCTAGTATTGTCTGTTATTTTAAGTGTTTTGTCTTGTGGTACATTAAAGTCCACACGAATCAGCACGTTCTTTCCTGAAAAATCGAAGGTTTTCATCTATTTTTAAGCGTTGAGTTGGTCGGCTAATTTACACCAATTTCAATGTTGACATTCAATGGTTGTTGCATATAAAAACATATTTCTTTTAGAGCAATTAAAGCACGCCTTTAAGGCCGGGAAGCTACATCACGCAAACTTGATTTCGAGTGGAATCGGAGGAGAGGGACTGCCCTTAGCAATTGAGCTATCAAAACTGCTGTTGTGTGATGAAGAAACTGGATGCGGAATTTGTAGAGGCTGTACCCGCGTGTCAAGGCTTGAACATCCCGATTTGAACTTAACGTTTCCCATAGTTTCTGGCGGTAGTTCAGGCACCTCAGATGATTATATAGCGGATTTTAGAAAACAGCTTGTTGAAAATCCATTTCTTGACCCCAGCACATGGCAACGCGAAATAGCTTCTAAAAACCAACAACTTCAAATACCTGTTAAGGAAATCCAGCGTCTCCACAAAAGCCTCTCGCTAACAGCTGCTGAGGGTAAGAACAGGGTATTGCTTCTGTGGATGCCTGAGTCCATAAAAACTGCCGCATCCAACAAACTTCTTAAGCTAATAGAGGAGCCCTTAGACAACACATACATCATACTTGTTTCTCATAACAAAAAAAGGCTTCTGCCCACAATTATCTCACGATGCGCACCATGGCATTGTAGGCCGTTAAATGAGGACGATTTTCTTTCTTATTTCCCCAATGAAACCCAAGAAACAAAGGCTATTCTGAGCATGCTGTTTGCCCCAAATCTTGGCGCAGCTATTGCTGCCAATAATGACTTAAGCAACAACCAAACGGCGGTTTTTGCAAATTGGATGCGCACTTGCTATAAAGGTTCGCCAAAAGAAATTACAGCAGTCGTTAACGAACTCGCATCACTCCCAAAAGAAGGTTTAAAAACCCTTATTTCCAGTTCGTTACACCTTTTAGAAAGAGGTTTTTATCACAACGTTCAAGGAACGGATGCCTCAGCAACAGAGTTGGGTGTTATCAATCTAAAAAAGCTAAGCAGTGCTGTTGTTCCTTCGGGATCCTATTTGATTACCAAAGCTCTTGGTTCTTGTCTAAGAGATATAGAAAGAAACATACATGTAAAGACCTCTTTATCTGTTACGAGTTATCAATTAAACACAGCCTTTAAAGGGTTGTAATTAATTGTATTTTAGAACGTATATCTTGGAGCTTGTATTTGTGTTTTTTGCTTTTAAATTACTTAGGGCACCCACATAAGCCCCTTTAAACCAGTGCTTTAGGCTTCTTTTTTTAGTCTTGCTCTTATATTGCTCGGACAACAAAGAAATGTAATAACTATCCAACTTCATGGGTATTACTTTTTCTAAAGAAAACCCGTGTTGACCCATTAAAGTCTTAATACTGTTCTCTGTATAATGATGAACATGAATTGGAACATCCCACGCGGCCCAAAATTCGTTATAGTATTGCGCATCATAGCTCTCTGGGTTGGGCACAGCAACAATAAGGTGTCCTCCTTTTAACATTCGTTTTTTAAACTCAGACAATAATCCGTGAATATCGTAGACGTGCTCTAGGACATGCCACATTGTAATCACCTCAACACCTTGATCAACTTCATTAATAGAAGAATAAACACTCCCAAATCGTTCTGCTGCCTTTCGAGCGTTTTCGTTGATTTCTACACCAAGTGATTTTTTACCACTGGCAACCAAGGCTTCTAAAAATTGACCTGTTCCACATCCATAGTCCAAAACAGTGCCTTTTCCTGAAAACACCTGCTCCACATAAGAAATTTTTCTACGAAGATTTATACCTCGTAAAAACTGATAGGTACGGCCAAACAAACCTTTGTTTTCATTAGTGTGACTTATATAATCAGGATTGTCATAATAGGGACCTATGCTGTCTTCCGTTATTCTTGGATTTGTATATAGATGACCGCATTTAACGCAATTTTGAATATCAAAACGCTCTTTACTCGTGGAATAATCTACCGTATTAACGGTTAACTCCGAATCTGTCTCCCCGCATACCGGGCAATTGTTTATACTTTCTATCATACTATGTTTCACGTGAAACTTAACGGCCCATATAGACTAATAACACATGAATGTCACTTTGGCTAATCCCGCTAATACGTCCAGCTTGAGCTATTGTAGCAGGCCTAATAGCGCTTAACTTATCTCTACCTTCAAAACTAAGCCCTTTCACCTTGTAATAGTCAAAGTTTTCTGGGATTTCTTTATCATCAAGACGTTTCATCTTAGCCACGTTTTCTTTTTCACGCGCTATATAACCTCCGTATTTTATCTCTATTTCAAGCTGCTCTAAAACATCGTTTTGCCACCAAGGTTCCTTAGAGTATTCTTTATGGAAGTCCATTATTGAAATGTTCGGCCTTGCTATTAGTTTTTTTGTTTTTGTCTTCTCTTTTGCAATACGCTCCGATTTTGCTTCCAAAACAGTGTTTACTTCCTTAAGCGAAAGGCTATTATCCAATGATTCCCTTCCTTTAATTATCAGGTTTTCTTTATAATCTAAAAGGTCTTTACGATCCTTTCCTGCCAACCCTATTTGGTATCCCAAAGAAGTTAAACGTAGATCTGCATTATCCTGTCTCAATAAAAGCCTGTATTCAGCTCTAGACGTAAACATTCTATACGGCTCTTCTGTGCCTTTTGTAATTAAATCGTCTATTAAAACCCCTATATACGCGTCATTTCTGCCTAAAACGAAGGGTTGTTCTCCACGAACGGAAAGAACTGCGTTTACCCCGGCCATGAGACCCTGACAAGCAGCTTCCTCGTAACCGGTGGTTCCGTTTATTTGACCGGCAAAGTATAAACCTGCCACTAGTTTTGTTTCTAACGTAGATTTAAGTTGAGTGGGGGGGAAATAGTCATATTCTATTGCATAGCCTGGACGGAAAAACTTGGCTTGTTCAAACCCTTTCACTTTGTGAAGAGCTTCATACTGTATTTCCACAGGTAAGCTTGTAGAAAATCCGTTTACATATACCTCTACCGTGTTCCATCCCTCTGGCTCAACAAATATTTGGTGTGAATTTTTCTCTGAAAAACGATCAATTTTGTCCTCTATAGATGGGCAATATCTAGGGCCGGTTCCTCTAATCGACCCATTAAATAGCGGAGACCTGTCAAACCCTTTTTTTAGTGTATCATGAACTTCTTGTGAGGTGTGTGTTATCCAACAACTCCGTTGATTTTTAAGTGCTGATTCTCCCAAGAAGCTAAATTGACCAGGATTTTCATCACCTTTTTGCTCCTCCATAGTTTTAAAATCAATGGTTCTTCCGTCTATTCGTGGCGGGGTGCCTGTTTTCATTCTACCAGCCTCAAAACCAAGAGCTATCAACTCCTCTGTAATACCCTTACTTGCTCTTTCTCCCGCTCTACCTCCGCCAAAGTTTTGATCTCCAACATGAATTAAACCATTCATAAAAGTACCGCTTGTAAGTACAACAGTTTGTGCCTCAAAAGTAAGCCCTAAAGCAGTTTTTACTCCGGAAACAGTTCCGTCAGAAACTAAAAGGCCTGTTACCATATCTTGAAACATATTCAAACCTTTTGTCTCTTCCAACAGCTCTCTCCAATATTGAGCAAAAAGCATTCTATCACTTTGTACCCTTGGGCTCCACATGGCAGGACCTTTGCTTTTATTCAGCATTCTAAACTGAATCATACTCTTATCAGTAATTACGGCTGAGCCTCCTCCTAGAGCGTCTATTTCACGAACAATTTGACCTTTAGCAACACCGCCCATTGCCGGATTACAACTCATTTGACCTATTGTCTGCATGTTCATCGTCACAAGAAGAACATTAGCCCCCATTTTTGCCGCACAATAACTAGCCTCACAACCCGCATGTCCGCCGCCTACTACAATTACATCGTACTTTTCATCAAGAACCATGATAAAGTTCCTTTAAAAATTGATCTTCTTTTAGTCTCATTTCCTCTTGCTCTTGCTCTGTCTTATCCTTAAACCCAAGCAGATGTAATACACCATGCGCTATAACTCTGTCGCGTTCTTGCTCAAAGGGTATGGTTTCTTTATTGGCGTTTTCAACAACCCTGTCTTCACTTATGAATAACTCACCGCTTATTTTTTTTCCACGAGAATAATCAAACGTGATAATGTCTGTATAATAATTATGGTTCAAAAATCGATTATTCATTTCTAGTAATTCATCATCATTAACCCAGTGAATGATAATATCACCAAACCTATAATCAGCGTAAAGCTTTTTGAACACAACTAAAAATTGATCACCTAATTTGAGCAAATCACTTCTTTTTTAATACCGGCAAAGGTAATATGCTTCTACTCGTATCTGAGGGTTTGTTTTTTATAACCACACCGTTATCTGAGGACACATCATTAGCGGTATTAGATTTTCTGCTTTCGCCTTCAGACTCCTTCTGTAACTCGGACTTTAACGACTCCCACAACCTTTTTTCAATTTCTTGAATTTGTTCAGGGCTATCGTCTTTATTAAATAACAACTCTTTTTTTAGCTCCTCTATCTTTTCTTTTGTTGGGTTTTTGCCTTCACCAGGTAGTTCACCTAATAACTCATCTATTTGTTTAAGGAGCTCTTTTGTTCCTTTTCCATTTTCCCCTGGTTTATCACCCTGTTTTCCTTCTTTTCGTTTGGTTCCTTTTTTACCCTTTTGTTTTCCTGGAGATTGACTTGTTTTCTTGGATTTGTTTTCGCCTTTTTTTCCTTTATTCGGTTTTCCTTTTGATCCAGGTTGTCCGTTTTTACATTCTTTTTTCGCTTTTGCTAGAGCGCTTTTTTCGCTTTCTAATATTTTATAAAGCACGGCGTTTAATTCATTTAAGGCGTTGAACATATACGCTGATTGAACCGCAACATCTTTAGAAGCTAATACACGTGATTCTAAATCTTTAATAGCCTTCTTTAGATTACCCTCTGCATTACCCAAGACCATACCCATCATTGGGTCAGTTATAATTAATTCACCTAAAGTGTCAGATATAGATTGCTCTATTTTTAAGAGTTGACGTTGGTTTCTATACTTACTGCCAGTGTATATTGATCTATTAATTTCTTGATATAAGCTTGAGTTCCATGAAGTTTTCAATAATCGTTTCAGCCTATTAATGTTGTCAATTTGAATATCTACCGCTTTCTCTGATAATAATTCTTTAAGCTTCTCAGCACTTTGTTCTGCTTGCTTTTTGCGGTCATCACCTTTCTTTTCTAATTTCTCAAGAGATTGTAACTCCTCTTTTAATTCTTCGTTTTGTGTTTCTTCTAATTCATTTATACTTTGATCAACCACAGAATCTAAACTTGCATTTTCTTCCTCTGTTACTTGTTCTAAAGCAGTAATTAGTTTTTGAATCTCCCATAATTCATCTAATGATTCTGTAAGTTTCTGTGATAAACTATCATTACTGAATTCATTTTTATTTAAATCGTTGTTCTCTATTTGCGTTTTCTCTTTTGTTTTTTCTAAATCCAATAATTTGTTTTTCCTCTGAAAATCTTTGTTTAAAACATTTTGCTCTTTAATCTCTTTAAAACTTGTTAAGACAGGTTTTGTATTCTTAGATATAGTGCTGTTTAACTCATTAAAAGAAGGTTGAGGTTTTTTAATGGTTTTGACCGTGATTTGGTTGATTTTGTCAAAAGCCTTTACAATTATTTCATCATCCGAATTCCAGTAGATAATAAACTGACTGTTTTTTTCAACCGGAACATTATTAATCGTTATGTTTTTTACACCGAAATCATCATAAATAAATAAACTCACTGAATCTATTGTATTGTTCTGAACTTCTATTACCGGTGGAAGATCTTCTTTAATTTTTACAGGAATAGTAAAAACCTGGTTTTTAAAGACTAAATCAAAAGAGTTTATTTTTTCTTCTATTTTAAATTTTCTATTCGATAGTAATGTTTCACGTGGAACATTTATTTTTAATTGATTTGTTAAAACCCCCTTTAATACCAATTCAATTTTACTACCCAATAAAACATCTATAGTATCCTTTGTATTATATCTGTTCATTGAAGAATACACAGGTGGTTCTACTACAGCATACCATGAATTAAGAAGAACTGTAGAATCACATTTAATAAATAAATCCTTAATAAAACGACCTTGAAACATCCACTTTACAATAAAACTAGAAACTACTGCATTAGGAATCTCATTGATGTAAAACCCTTTGTCTTCAAAATTATTTATATCTAAAGTTGTATTGAAAGGAACTTTTATAGTGTCGGGAAGAATACTTAATTCTGAAGAAGGCCTTAGGTAACCTGTAAATATTTCTTTAGAGCTGTCTAACACCCTACCATTTACAAGTAGTGAGAGTATTAGTATTGAAATTAAACCTAAAGACCATTTCTTTAATGGCCAATTTAACTTTATTAACCTCAATGAGGATTTTAAAATTATTTGACTTTCTCTCAAGGATACACGAGAAGACCATTTTCCTAATTCTTGTTGTTTATTAAGATCTAAAGATTGTTGTAAACGCCCTTCATCATAACTTCGAACAACTTTAGCTAGATACTGATCAGATAATTTTTTTATAAAAAAATAGAATATTAAAAATTTTAAAGGAAGAAGAATTAATACTAGTGTAAAGAGTAAACCACATAGTAAAACAACTGATTGAATAAGTTTTAATGGAGGAAAAAATAAATAATTGACACCGGTAATTATTAATGTAGTAAATAAGAGTAATAAAAGAATTAAAACGCTATAATACAATGACTTACGTAAAAACAAACCTTTTGCAAATTTCAATATTTGTTCTTCTTTTATCATTGTTTTGTAGCTGTACTTCTCAAAAAATTTTATTACAAAATTCCACATTTATTATTGAAACAAAAGGAAATATTAAAAAGCCAGCTCTTTTGTTTTTTAGTGATATTAATTTAAAATCCAACGACTCAATTATCAAAGAATTAAATAAAAGATATTTTGTTCTAACCGTTATAGATACTTCTATGGATGTTGTTTTAAAACAAAATTCAGATAATCAATTAACAAGAGCTTTAAATGGTATTTCAATCTACAATCAAATAAATAACCAATTACCACTAACAGGTATTGCCGCTTCTGGATTAGAATGTTTACATATTATTAATTGGGGGATTAATGTAAGACCATCAGAAATTCATCTTTACCCTTTATTTAATTCTAGTTTGAACGATTATTTAAGACAACAAATTTCCTTCAATCAAACTGCATTTAAACAATATTTAAATCCGATAAATGCTCTTGATTTATACACTTTAATAAATTCAGAAATTCCTAGTTCTGGATTGATTAATAATTATTCTTACCAGTATTTGAAAGAATTTAGAAACTTAACCCCTTCAATTCATTTAAAACCGTATTCAGGGCTGCTAGTTATAAATAAATTAGATTAATCACACGTGATTTTATTCACACGCCGTTCATGCCTTCCTCCTTCAAATTTATTTTCAAGAAAAGTCTTTAAAATATCTTTCGCTTCATTCGTTGTTACAAAACGAGCTGGAATAGCAATTATGTTAGCATCGTTATGTTGACGAGCTAAAGCTGCAATTTCCGGCTTCCAGCAAAGGGCACCTCTAATATTTTGGTGTTTATTCACTGTCATATTAATTCCATTCCCTGAACCACATATAACTATACCGAACAAACAAGTACCATTTGAAACTAATGAAGCTACTTTATGTCCATAATCTGGGTAATCTACACTATCAGTATTAAAAGGTCCTTGATCTAAAACTTGAGCACCTTGAATTTCTAATTGATTGATTAACTCATTCTTTAATTCTACACCTGCATGATCAGTTCCGATAGCTATCTTCATCTCTTGTTTTTTATGTGTATAACCTATTAATAAGTGTTAATAAAACCATTAATATAAAACAACAACTTCCACTTGGAATTAAGCTTATAATTTCATAGTTAATTTTTTTATTTATTACTGATGAAAATAGTTAGTTAGTTCTACAAAACAATCTCACAGTTTACACACTGAATTATCATCACAAAAAATAAATTTTAGTCAACAATAACCTATGAATAACTTTTCCAACACTATGGATAAATCTATTACATACTAGCATTTACAAGTGATTTATTAATTGAATTAGGTTTATAATATTTAATAACTCATAATACTATACATTCTATTATTAAGTTACCACGGTTATCAACACGCTATTATTATTATTAAATATTTTAAATGAATACTATTATATATAAAGGTGATTGGATAATTAACCATTCAGAAGTTAAATATGATAATCCATGGATTAAGTTGATACATCATAAAGTAACCACTCCAGGAGGATCTCCCGGTATATATGGAGAGGTTCATTTTAAAAATTTAGCAATCGGTATACTTCCTATTGATGAAAATGGATATACCTGGCGAGTAGGTCAATTTAGATTTCCAATAAATCAATATTCATGGGAAATACCAGAGGGAGGAGGACTATTAGATAGAGATCCGCTTCAGAGTGCTAAAAGAGAATTAAAAGAAGAGGTAGGATTAAAAGCTTCTATATGGACTGAATTATTACAATTGCATTTAAGTAATAGTGTAACTAATGAGAAAGCAATAATATTTATTGCGGAAGATTTAACAGAGACTGAGGCTAATCCTGAGGACAGTGAGAATTTAACAATTGAAAAAATTCATTTTTCAGAATTATATGAGCAAGTTTTGAATGGAATTATAACAGATTCAATTACGGTCGCTGCTGTTTTAAAATTATCTATTATAAGGCCTAGGTTATTAAAGTTGTAAAAACTCTTTAAATCGCTTCATAACCACCTCTATCGCTGTTTTATTAGGGTGGGTACCATTAGGCTCATAGAAATCATAATTTCTTAATTCGTCATGAATAATTTCGAAACTAGGAAAATACAGAGCTGAAGAATGTTGAATTAATTCTTCAATAGCCAGTCTTAAAATAGATTTACCTAGAAAATTATCTTGCAATCCTATTTTGGTGTATCTAACTGGACTTACAGTAAATATAACTTGGACATAAGGAGGTAAAATATCTAAAACTAACTTCCAGTATTCAATAATTTGCTGTGTTGAAAGTATTTGTCTTTCAAATAAAGATCCTGGCAATTTGTGACAATTACTGACTAGTTGGTTTTCTTTAAACCAAGCGTGTGCGGTTCCAAAAGAAATAATTAATACAAGTTGCTTGTTGTTTTTAGATAGGTAGTCTTGAATATTTTTTTTGATTTCACTTAATTCAAAAAGTAAATCCTCTTTATTCACATTTTGCCATTGATTAGATGCATCTAATTGATGAAAAATATCATTGTATTTAAAAGGTGTGTTTAACTCAATTGAATTGAATATCCATTTAAGTTGTTTTGCTATACTAATTGGATTAAAAGTAGTTCCTAACGGATTGTATATATAGTCGTACCCCCATTCATTAAGAAATGGTGTGAGGTTATTTACAAAACAACTTCCTAAACCTAAAAAAAAAGGGGGATCAGAAAGTTTTTCTGTCCCCACTTTAACTTCAGTAATCATTGGATTAAATATTGAATTCAATACCTTGGGCTAGAGGCAAATCTTTACCATAATTTAAGGTATTAGTCTGTCTCCTCATATACGCTTTCCAAGCATCAGATCCACTTTCTCTTCCTCCTCCAGTTTCTTTTTCACCTCCAAATGCGCCTCCTATTTCAGCTCCAGAGGTACCAATATTCACATTTGCAATTCCACAGTCAGAACCACGTTCACTTAAAAACAAATGAGCTTCTCTTACATCACTAGTCATAATAGCACTAGATAATCCTTGTTTCACATCATTTTGAATAGCAATGGCATTTTCAATATCACCGGAATATTTAAGTAAATATAATATTGGAGCAAATGTTTCTTTTTGAACACTTTCATAAGAGTTTAATCCCTCAATTATACAAGGTTCAACATAAAACCCTTTATCATAAATACCACCAACTAAAGTATTTCCACCATAAAGAACTACCCCACCTTCTTTTTGAACACTTTCTATAGTATCTAAAAAAGCATTCACAGCATCTTGATCAATCAACGGACCAACGTGATTGTTTTCATCTAAAGGATTCCCAATTTTAATTTGACCATAAGCTTCAATTAGAGCGTTTTTAACCTTGTCATAAACACTTTCATGGATAATTAACCTACGAGTGGAAGTACAACGTTGTCCACAAGTTCCAACAGCACCAAATAACGCCCCAGTTACTGTCATTTTGAGGTCACATGTTGGAGTAATAATAATTGCGTTATTTCCACCTAATTCTAGAATAGATTTTCCGAATCTTGAAGCAACCTGGGCACCAACAATTCTACCCATACGAGTAGAACCAGTAGCAGAAATTAAAGGCAAACGTTCATCATGAGTCATCCATTCCCCACGAGAATAATCCCCTGAAATAATAGAAGAAATACCTTCAGGTAGTTCATTATTTGAAGCAACTTTATTCCATATGTTTTGGCAAGCTATTGCACAAAGAGGTGCTTTTTCACTTCCCTTCCAGATTACGGTATTTCCGCACACTATTGCAAGAGCAAAATTCCATGCCCAAACAGCTACAGGAAAATTAAAGGCAGATATTACCCCTACCACACCAAGAGGGTGCCATTGCTCCATCATGTGATGATCACCTCGTTCACTTTTGATAGTGAGGCCATACAATTGACGAGATAAACCAACTGCAAAATCACAGATATCAATCATTTCTTGTACTTCACCTAAACCTTCTTGGTAGCTTTTTCCCATTTCAAGTGAAACTAATGCGCCTAATTCTGCTTTTTGATCTCTTAATGCATTACCGAACTGACGTATGAATTCCCCTCGTTTTGGAGCTGGAATAGTTCGTAATTCTTTATACGCAGATTGGGCAGAGGAAACCACAGTTTCATATTGTTCTTTCGTGGTTATGCTTACGTGTCCTAATTGTAGATTATCAATTGGAGAAAAAGAACTAATAGTTTCTGTGTTTTCCATCCAAGATTTACCTGTGGATGTACCGTGGTTTGTAGATTTTAATCCTAAAGAATTAAGAATTTGTGAAGGTGTAAATGTTTCCATTATTTGGGTTGTAGATTTTCATTAAAAGTACAATAGAATATGCACTCAAGAGTTCTAATAAAAAAAGTGAAGTCAATGTGCTATTAAGCGCCTGCATCATGTATTTTTGTTATTTAGAATAAATAAAAATAAGATGCGTAAAGTACTGCTTTATCTACTGTTATTCTCATTGACTGCATGTTTAACAAAGTCAAAAAAAGAGAATGGAAACACAATAAAAATAGTTTGTACTACCAGCATTATTTCAGATTGGGTTGTAAACATTGCCTCAAATGAAATGCAAATTATTCCATTACTTAAAACAGGAATAGACCCTCATGTGTATAAGCCATCAAAACGGGATTTGGATATTTTGAGATCCGCTGATGTGATTATTTATCACGGCTTGCATTTAGAAGGTAAAATCATTGAGGTTTTAAAGAAGATGGAAGGTCCTTTAATCATTAACGCGTCTCAAAATTATTCTCAGGATTTAATTATTCGTGACCCTAGTTTTCCAGCATCGATAGATCCTCATGTTTGGTTTGATTTAGATTTAACAAGGAGTGCTATTACAACCATAACACAAAACCTATCTGCAGAGTATCCTCAATTTAAGGATGAATTAGATTCTAATATGCAAGCATACTTTTCACAAATCAATAATGTCGCTAAACAGGTGAAAAGCATAATTTCTTCAATACCAGAAGGACAACGCACGGTTATAACAACTCATGATGCATTGAGTTATTTTGGTCGATCTTTTGGCTTTAATGTGAAAACCCTGCAGGGTGCAAGTACAGTAAGTGAATTTGGTTTAAAAGAAATCACGGGCCTTGTAGATTTTATTGTTGATCAGCAAATTCCTGCAATATTTTTAGAGAATATAATAAGCCCACAGGCAATGATAAGTGTCCAAAAAGGATGTAAAGCTAAAGGGTTTGAAGTAAAAATAGGACCCGAATTATTGAGTGATTCATTGGGTGATAAAGAGGACCAAAACACATATACTGATATGTTGTTATTCAATGCACGAACTATAGCGGAGTATTTAAGATAATTGGACTTACTATTAAAATATATTACGCTAGAAGACCCAAACGTTAGGTTTGTAGTAGTTGCTATCGTCCTTCTTGGGGCAGTAAGCGGCATGGTAGGAAGCTTCAATTTTTTAAGAAAGAAAACCTTAGTAGGAGAGACGGTTGCTCATAGTATGCTCCCAGGTGTATTAATTGCTTTTTTATTAAGCGGGGTCAAAAGCCCAATTATTATGATTTTGGGTGCTGCGTTAAGCGGCTGGATGAGTATTTGGTTGGTGGACTATATAACTCAGAAAAGTAAAATAAAGGGCGATAGCGCTTTGGCAATTGTATTATCAAGTTTTTTTGGATTAGGCATTGTTCTCCTTACAATGATTCAGTCGCGTTTCTCGGGTAACCAAAGCGGTTTGGATCATTACATTTTTGGGAATGCAGCAGCAATGACACCTGAAGACAGCACCACTTTTGCAGTGGTTTGTTTAGTTGTTTTTGTTTTGGTCATGTCAAGTTATCTGAGCATTAAAGCAACTATTTTCAATTCAGATTATGCTCAAAGCATAGGAATAAGCAGGAAGAAGATTGATATTCTAATCAGCATACTCACTATTCTCACAATTAGTGTAGGAATAAAAGCTGTAGGAATTGTGATGATGAGCGCTCTGTTAATTATACCTCCCACCGCGGCTAGATTTTGGACGGACCGCCTGGTTCCTATGTTGATTATAAGCGGTTGTTTTGGTGCGTTGGGTGGATGGTTAGGCTCGTTTATTAGTTATTATGAAACCAATATGCCTACCGGTCCTTTAACTATAGTTTGTGTAAGTATAATTGCGTTTGTATCAATGATGTTTGCGCCAAAGAAAGGAATCGTTTACCAACGATGGAATAAACTGCTTTTAAGAAGAAGAATTAATGAAGAAAACTTACTTAAAGCTGCAGTGCAAAACGAAGTCAGAGGGAAAGGCAAACTATTCGATCGAGCACAAATAAATACACGTCAGTATTTTGAACAAAAACTATGGAACAGGACTATAAATAGGCTGAAAAACAAAGGTTTTGTTTATAAAGTGCACACCGGATACACGTTAAGTATGGCGGGTAGAAATTACGGAGCAGATATAGATAGAAGACACAAGATTTGGGAAGTTTACCTTCAGCGGAGAATGCAAATGAGCGTTCACCTAGTTCATGATGAAGCTGAGACTATGGAGCATTTCTTAACACCAGAAATTGAAGAGGAAATACTAGGTGAGTTAGGTTTGTGTTCTAGATTCAACCCACTTTTAGAGATACATGAAATCATTCCAGACCCAGATATAGCATAATATGGATGGCTTTTGGATAGTTTTAACGGGTTTTCTAGTGGCTTCTTCAACAGGAATGTTAGGAAACCTGCTTTTACTTAGAAAAATGAGCATGATGGGAGATGCTTTATCCCATGCGGTACTCCCAGGTATTGTCATTGCTTATTTAATAAGCGGTTCAAGAGCTTCTTTTCCGTTGCTTATAGGTGCTATAATTATGGGATTACTCACCACGTTCTTAATTCACTTTTTTTCAAACAAGGGAAAAATACAAGGCGATGCGGCGATGGGAACCGTCTTTACGTTTTTGTTTGCAATAGGAATAATTTTAGTAACCAAGTATGCGGGTCAAGCGGATATTGATGCTGACTGCGTTTTACACGGTGAACTAGCCTTTGTTCCGTTACAACAAACTTCCTACTTTGGAATAACCGCACCGGACGCTGTATGGACGCTACTATTGTTGTTCACGTTTATTCAATTGGTTTTCTGGATAGGCTATAAGGGTTGGCTTCTTACCAGCTTTAACTCTGAATTCGCGGCTAGTATAGGCATCAAAACAGCTATATGGCACTACTCGTTGATGGCAGCAACGAGCGTGGCCACGGTAGTAAGTTTTGAAAGCGTAGGCGCTATTCTGGTTATTGCTTTTTTGGTGGTCCCCGCCGCTACAGCATATTTAATTACTAAAGACCTAAAACGAATGGTTGTAGTGATAATCATTCAAGGATTTTTGAATTCATTCGGCGGTTATATGTTGTCGAATATATTAAACGCTTCAATCAGCGGTTCAATGGCTGTTATAAGTTTCGTTGGTTTTGCTATCGTTTTTCTTGTAACAAAAAAAGAGGGCTAAAGTCCCCACCTTAACCCTCACTCGCTTAACACAAAAACACGTACGATAAACTATCGATATTACTTTAGGTACAAAGCCTGTGCCAAAAAAAGAGAATGAGTTCAAAAAGAGGGTTTAAGCCCCAACCTTAACACTTTGTTAATCTACCAGCTAGCGTTTGGATAAGAGCGAGCGAGACTTTGCATTTCTCCTAAGATAAAACCGAGTTGTGAAGAGTGTATACCATAACGACCCCCTGTTTGCATCCAGAGTTCCGGTGAGGGCATAATTAACGTTCCCATTTTGAGTACTTGACCCACCTTTTTAATCCATTGTTCTTTTATAGAAACAAACGAAGGAAGGTCGTCATTTAAAACTTCAAAGACCGGATGGTTTTCAAAGAGCTCTCCGCTCCACATCCATAAGTTATCTATGCTTTCTTGAATTTTAGCATGGCTTTCTTCTGTTCCATCACCCAAGCGAACCACCCATTCTGCACTCCACTGTGCTTGGTAAGAAATTTCTTTAATTGCTTTTTCCGCAATAGCCTTAATGGAATCGACCTTACAATTCCTTAGAGAATCATAGAGGTAAAAATTAAAAGTGTCTATTAGAAAGCTTCTAGCTATAGTGTCTCCCCAGTGTCCGTTGGGCTGTTCCACTAATAATGCGTTCTTAAAATTTAAATGATCCCTGAAATAAGCCAACGTGTCCTCTGTGGCACCGTTTCCTTCCAGCCGAGCAAGTTCTTGATATAACAACCTTGCCCGTCCAATATGATCTAGTGCAGTATTAATTATAGCAATATCTTGCTCCAAAACAGGTCCGTTTGAACACCATTTGCTGAGTTGCTGTCCTAGAATAAGGGAGTCGTCCGCAAGGAAATATAAATACTCTTTTAAAGCCTCTTCTTTAGTGAAGTCACGCTTTACACTGTTTAACCAACCTCCTGCCATCACTTACATGTGTTCAACATCATCCGGGATGTCATAAAAGGTAGGATGGCGATACACCTTATCATCTGAAGGGGTAAATAAAGGATCTTTTTCATCAGGAGCGCTAGCGGTAATTTCTTCCGAAGGGACAACCCATATACTAATACCTTCTGATCTTCTTGTATATACATCTCGCGCATTTTTGATGGCCATGTCCGCATCAGCAGCGTGAAGACTACCCACATGTTTGTGCGAAAGACCATTCTTGCTTCTGAGAAACACTTCCCAAAGTTTCCAATTTGATTCACTCATAGCGGTTGTGATTAGGTTTTATGCAGCAGGAGTGTCTTTAGCCTTTCTTGCCGATTGTTTTTTTGCATATGCATTGGCTGCCTCTCTAACCCAGGCGCCATCTTCATGTGCTTTTTTGTGATGAGCTATTCGTTCCTTGTTACAAGGTCCGTTGCCTTTGATTACCTCGTAAAATTCGCTCCAATCGATTTCACCAAAGTCATAGTGACCGCGCTCAGGATTCCATTTCAAATCAGCATCAGGAATTGTGAGGCCAAGATACTCAGCTTGGGGAACAGTTTTGTCTATAAATTCTTGACGAAGCGTATCGTTGCTCTTGCGCTTAATTTTCCATTGCATGCTCTGTTCAGAGTTCGGGCTGTTATCATCTGAAGGGCCAAACATCATTAGAGACGGCCACCACCAGCGATTAAGGCTTTCTTGGGCCATGGAACGTTGCTCCGGTGTGCCTTGCGCAAGCTTCATAACAATTTCGTACCCTTGTCTTTGGTGAAAACTCTCTTCTTTACAGATTTTTACCATGGCGCGTGCGTAAGGTCCGTATGATGTTCTAGTGAGCATCACCTGGTTTTGAATAGCGGCACCGTCAACCAACCAGCCTATTGTACCCATGTCCGCCCAAGAAGGTGTGGGATAATTAAAAATGGAGCTGTATTTAGCTTTACCGCTTTGAAGATCGGCAATCATTTTTTCTCTGGGTTCCCCAAGAGTTTCTGCTGCCGAATATAAATACAGTCCATGTCCTGCTTCGTCTTGAACCTTGGCAAGAAGAATTAGCTTGGCTCTTAATGAAGGCGCACGGGTGATCCAATTCGCCTCTGGCTGCATCCCAATAATTTCGCTATGAGCGTGTTGAGAGATTTGGCGAATAAGGGTTCTGCGGTACTTTTCAGGCATCCAATCCTTAGGTTCCACCTTGTTTTCGGCGTCTACGTAGGCTTGGAATTTGTCTTCTAGAGAAACGTTGGTTCCCATATTCTGTGTATTTGGTTATTTGCAAAGTTAAAACACAACAAGCTATCTCTTGTTATGGTTTAAAATCGGGCTTACCTTTGCTCTTCAAATTACGACGCATGTTGAAGTTTTTCAAAAAAAAGAAAGAAGAAAAATCGTCTTTGATGGCTGTTACGGCCAAAACAACAGACACAAAATTCTACCCTTTAACCGTTTCTGAGGTACGAAGAGAAACAGAAGAAGCGGTCAGCATTTCTTTTGAAGTCTCAGAAGAGCTTAAAAAGACCTTCACGTTTATTCCGGGTCAGTATTTAACTCTCAAAACAAACATTGACGGAGAAGAGGTAAGGCGTTCATATTCAATATGTGCCGCACCAAGTGACGGGGAGCTTCGGGTAGCGGTGAAGGAGATAGAGGGAGGAAAATTTTCAACATACGCAAACCGAAACCTTAAGGCGGGAACAACCATAGAAAGTATGCCCCCGATGGGAAACTTTAAATGGCAACCGTCTGAATCAATCTCCCATGTTGTAGGTTGGGCTGCTGGCTCCGGGATTACCCCAATAATGTCAATAGCAAAAACTGTTTTGGAAAGCAATGAAAAAAACACATTCACTCTTTTTTATGGTAACAAAAACAGCAACAGCATCATCTTTAAAGACGCCCTAGAAGACTTAAAAAACAACTATGTAGACCGCTTAGAGTTTCACCATATACTGAGTAGAGAAGATCAAGGAAGTGATGTGACTAAAGGACGTATAGATGGGGAGAAAG
>PXYR01000134.1 GCA_003023665.1 Bacteroidota bacterium | reverse complement strand
AATGTGTTGTTTGCAGTAGAACCGCTGCCTACTGGCCAGTCTGAACCAGGGTCAACACCTGGAACACCTATTACATCAATAGTATCGGTTCCATGAACTAATATAACAGCGTCATCCCCATTAAAATGAACAATTGAAGGGTATGAAAGCGTGGTGTCAGCAAGCGCTGTAACACTCGCATCAGCAGATGAGTTTGCTATTACAAAAACGCCGTTTGAATCAATTACTGCAGAAGAAGTAAATGTATTTGTGTAGGAACCGCCATTACCACTTAGGTAAATTGTGTATCCTGAAAGCGAAACTGGCGCGCTTGATGAGTTGTAAATCTCTAAATATTTGTTGTTAGAAGAACCCTCCCCATATTCTGAGAAGAAAAGGTTGCTACATGGTGTTGTTGGCGCTGGAGCGGAAGGGCAAGCGCTACAAGATTCCCAACAAACTTTTGCTAAATCGGTTGTTCCGGTTATTGCAGCAAACCTATTGGTGTATCCCCCCGTAGTTTTAGTACAAGAAGTGCCAGGAGTTAAACCTTCGTCAGTATCCCAGTCGTCCAACGTGTATTTGAACTCAATTGAATCGGCACCGATTGGGTATGTTCCCGTCCAAACACCATCATTATCTGAATCGCTAAGAGGATTTGCTGTTCCACTCCAACCGTTGAAATCTCCACTAACGTATACTGTGCCAAAAGAGTAGGCATAATCATTCATGTCTACTTTGAAGGTTACGTCATAAGTTGCTGGTGG
The DNA here is from genome assembly GCA_003023665.1 of Bacteroidota bacterium. Taxonomy (GTDB): domain Bacteria; phylum Bacteroidota; class Bacteroidia; order Flavobacteriales; family Schleiferiaceae; genus UBA10364. The sequence goes on along the minus strand of PXYR01000134.1, from coordinate 4,076 downwards.
TGCTGGACATGTTCCGTCTGTATCACATGTGGCGAAACAGAATAACAACGTAGTGTCTTGCGTAAACGTAGGTAAAATGCGGTCGTTATAATTTCCGGGGTCAGCACAAGCTAAGCCGCTTATGTCTTCTTTGGTTCCCCAATCAGATCCGTGGGCCGGACTGTTAAAGAAAGCAAAGTTTCCACCATTAGAGCCATTTAGAAGGGCAGAGCCTTCCCAAATACCACCACCGACATCGGTTAGGGCAAGACCATTTGCACCACCAAAAACACCGCCACCGGCATACATGCCGTTAGGACCTACCGTGATGTTCGCAGTATTTACCCTTAAAGTTACCGTAAATGAAGTTGGAGGAGGAGGAACAGCCCCATGACATGCGGATCCGTGACTTCCTAAGAAGGTCCAATCATTACTTGAGTAAACATCCCACTCGGTAGCACCAACAGCCCAATCTGTAGACCCTTGGTCAATAGAAATCATTCTTACGAGCGTGTTATTTGCAGTAGAACCGCTACCAACAGGCCATTCTGAACCGGGGTCAACGCCCGGAACACCTATAACGTCAATAGTATCAGAGCCATTAACTAAAATTACAGCATCATCTCCGTTGAAGTGTGCGACGGAAGGATAAGGCATTGCCGTATCCGCAGCTGCAAGAATAGTTGCGCTAGCTGAGGTATTAGTGATAACATAAACATCATTAGAATCGATTACCGCTGTTGAAGTAAACGTGTTCGTGTAAGAACCCCCGTTACCACTCAGGTAGACAGTGTATCCTGCCAAAGAGATAGCAGAATCTGTTGGGTTATAGATTTCTAAATATTTATTATTTGAAGAGCCTTCGCCGTATTCTGAGAAGAATAAGTCGCCACATGCAGTTCCTGTTGATGATCCTGTTGATGACGGGTTCCATGATACACCTGTGTTTGAGCCGTAAAGGTGTTCTGCTAATTCTGGGTGGTCTACAAATGGGTTTCTGTTTCCTTGGTAATTGTAAATAACATTGTTTCTGTTTGTTTCAAAGGCATCGACTGGATCATTTTGGTGCCATTGAAGAAGCGTTGATAGAACAGCGAAAGTTGTTCCACCTGTGTTTAAGTTTTCTTGTACCGACAGGTCGGGCTCGCCACCCATTCCTTCGTATCGTAAATCCATGTAAAGAATGATTCGAGCCAAATCTCCTTTAATGTCATTTCGTGGTTCAAATACGCCCAATGATCCATCATACCTACAGCCAGTTGCTGAACCGTTGTAACTAACTGAACTTCCGGATGTCCCTAAATAATCATATTCAAGGTTTGAGCGAAGAGAATTTAATGAAGGAGCTGCCGGTTTTAAGTTGTGAATGTCTGTTCCTACGCCGGTAGAGGTGGTGAACCCTCCTAAACTCTGAGGCCAGACATGTTCTCTAGTCCATCCGGTTCCGTTGTTCCATTCTTGCGCACCATTGGTAGTGGCACCTGAGTAAATAAGATTAACATTTGACGGATCTGATGAGTTGGCATCGCTCAATTTGAGCACATCCCAAGTATCAGTATTCGAAGTAGAGGTGTAAGGAATCGCAGTGTTACCTGAGATGATTCCGTTCAACTCACTCCGAAGCGCGCTACCGCTCTTGCCTTCAGCAGATAGGTAGTAGCTAGATGTCTGTGCATAGGTAAAGCTAACACAAAGAACTAGCAGTAAAGTTCTGAGTAATTTCATGATGTATAAAAAGTGTGATTATTGAACCTTGAATTTAAGGATATTATTAATGCGAATGGAATAAAATGTACAATAGCAAAACGCTATGAAAACGTTAACGGAAAGTCCATTTTCAAACGCAATCAATAAGCTTCAAAAAAAGCGTTCTCTATTTTACAAAAACTTTTATCGATGCGGACATGTCTCTACCGTATGATGCATGAACCCCATTCGCAAATTGCATACCTAGTCGAACTATGCCTTGAGGAAGATTAACGGTATCAGAGGTTTGTCCACCGCCATAATGGATGTTGACACTATCAGCAGGAACTACTTCTCCTTTTGCTAAGAATGCGTTTCCAATTAATAAGTGATGATGTCCAGTCCCTTTGACAATTTCGCCCGCTGGTCTTATGTCCATCCCTTCAACCCCAAATTCAATATAAACAGGATTGGTTACCGTATCTCCGTTTTCAAGGTTTGCAAAATAAACCCGACCCGTACTTTCATCCATTTTTTCTGGATCCACACTTTGGTGGTTGTGTCCTTCGTGATTTTCCGATGGTGCTTCTGCAGGCTGGCTGCAGCTAATTGCCAGTGCGCCTAAAGCTGCAAAAAGAATAGTTTTTTTCATTTTAATCAAAGTCTATGAGTATGTTGTTCTTTTCAACAGCTTCACCCACTGAAACGTTCACAGATTTAATGGTTCCGTCTTGCTCGGCCTTTAGCAGGTTCTCCATTTTCATGGCTTCTAAGATGAGTAGCCCGTCTCCTTTAGCGACCGCTTGCCCCTTCTCTATAAGAATGTCAAGCACCTTTCCAGGCATAGGTGCCTTAAGCTTTGAGGCTTTCGCCGTATTCGCTGAGGACATTCCCATCTGCTCTAAGAGAAGGTCATAATGGTCTTTGGCATGGAGCTCAAGTAATTGGCCATTAATTTTTAGAGAGAAATTCTTGCCGTCTTCACTGCGTTCTATCCATTGCACATAGTAGGACTTATGGTCCTTTAAAATGTGCCAGGTGCGCGCGTCCAACTTTTCGATATCTAGGTTGTAGTAGGTGCCGTCCAACAATCCTTCAGCAGGATTGGTATCGGGGGCGACTTCAAAAGCGTTCTTTCCTGTGATCTTGTACATCTAGTGATTCTTTGGAAGCCTAAAGGTACAAAAGGATTAATCCAATTTTGAGCCCCATACCTTAGCGCCGTTAACCGAAATTAAAAGATCAAGGTCCTGAGGTTCTCCATAGGGAGAGGAAATACTTCCAAACTCGAATATTCCGACTATTTGACTTTGCCTGCCTTCTTCAGCTCGGACAATCCTCATGCTGTTCGTTGCTGTATCTATATCCAAACTCATGTTGTAACCATATGTGCCATTGTGTAAGGCTTGGTGTTGGTGCTTCATGGCGAGCATTTGCCTGAAGAAATCTGCTTGAGGATGTATAGATTCCCAATCTAAACCAATGGTGTCTTTGCTAAAAAATGGATAGCGGTGATTGAGTCCCGCTTCTTGACCAGAATACATTAAGGGAAAGCTTCGTTTCATTAAGGTAGCTAATACGTACATGGCATTTCCATATTCGCCCATGCGCTCCTCTACAGTTCCGTTCCAGCTATTTTCGTCGTGGTTCGTGTTGAAATACATTTTCATGGCATGTTCGGGCCATATTGAATCACATTTTAAGGCATAATCAGCAATTGCTTGAACCGACTTATGACCCTGCGCAACTTCATTCATGATATGATGAAATTCCCAACCATAAACTGCATTGAAACCTGCTTGGATTAACGCAGGGTCCTCCCATTCAGCTAACATGAATAGTGGGCCATGTTTTGAACGAAGAGTCGTTATTGCATCGTTCCAGAAATCATAGGGCACAAAGCCTGCTACATCACAGCGGAAGCCGTCTATACCTGCGTTCACGGTCCACCAGTCCATTTCAGAAACCATTGCTTCTCTTAGCTCTTTGTTGTCATAATTTAAATCTGCTACATCAGTCCAGTCAGTTGCGTTGCCCTCATTATCTAGCGCTACAATTGGCGAGCTACCTTGTGCATCTTGCGTGTAAAAGGCGGGTTGTTCTTTAACCCAATGGTGATCAAAAGAGGTATGATTGGCCACCCAGTCTAAAATGACCTTCATCCCCAATTCATGGGCTTCATTAACTACGGCTTGGAAATCTTCCAAGGTGCCAAAGCTCGGATTGACCGCCGTATAGTCTGAGATGCTGTAGTAAGAACCTAGATCACCTTTTCTATTTTCTATACCTATTGGTTGAATGGGCATGAACCACAACACATCTACTCCCATTTTCGCAAGGCGGGGTAGGTGCGATTGAAAGGCTTTGAGTGTTCCTTCTTTAGTATGCTGACGCACATTGACCTCATAAAT